>USHR01000040.1 GCA_900554495.1 uncultured Collinsella sp. | reverse complement strand
ACCTGTATACGCGCCGCTCGTCGATTACCGGTATCGCCTGTCCGCCCGATACGCCCGAGCAGATCGAGATGGAGGAGAGCTTCCCCTACGACGAGACGCGCGACCAGCTGGAGGCTATCGCCGACATCAAGGCCGACATGGAGGCGCCCAAGCCCATGGACCGCCTGCTGTGCGGCGACGTGGGCTTCGGCAAGACCGAGGTTGCCCTGCGCGCGGCGTTTAAGTGCGTGGACTCCGGCCGCCAAGTCATGGTGCTCTGCCCCACGACCATTCTGGCCCAGCAGCACTACGAGACGTTCTTTGAGCGCTTTGCTCCGTTTGGCCTCGAGGTCGAAGTGCTCAGCCGCTTCCGCACCCCGGCGCAGCAGAAGCGCGCGCTCAAGGCGTTTGCCGAGGGCACGATCGATGTGCTCATCGGCACCCACCGCCTGCTTTCGGCCGATGTGAACCCCAAGAACCTGGGCCTGGTGATCATCGACGAGGAGCAGCGCTTTGGCGTGCAGCACAAGGAGCAGCTCAAGAACCTGCGCGAGCAGATTGACGTGCTCACGCTTTCGGCCACGCCTATCCCGCGTACCATGCAGATGGCCACGAGCGGCGTGCGCGACATGAGCCTGATCACCACGCCGCCGACCGGGCGCCGCCCCGTGATCGTGCACGTGGGAGAGTACGACCCCGACGTGGTGAGTGCGGCGATTCGCCTGGAGGTGGGCCGCGGCGGTCAGGTGTACTACGTGTCCAACCGCGTCAAGACCATCGACGACGCCGCGGCGCGCGTGCACGAGGCCGCGCCCGAGGCGCGCGTGGGCGTGGCGCACGGCAAGATGAGCCCGCGCGAGGTCGAGGACGTGATGATCGAGTTCGCGACCAAAAAGATCGACGTGCTTATCGCCACGACCATCGTGGAGAGCGGCATCGACAACGCGACTGCCAACACGCTGATCATCGAGGATTCGCAACGCTTGGGTCTGGCGCAGCTCTACCAGCTCAAGGGTCGTGTGGGTCGCTCTGCCACGCAGGCCTACGCGTACTTTATGTTCCCGGGCGAGCTGCCGCTCACCGAGGAGGCAACGGCGCGCCTGACCGCACTTTCCGAGTTTCAGGACCTGGGCAGCGGCATGCGCATCGCCATGCGCGACCTGGAGATTCGCGGCGCCGGCTCGCTTATGGGAGCCGAGCAGCACGGCAACCTGTCGAGCGTGGGCTTTGACCTGTTTACGCAGATGCTGGGCCAGGCCGTGGCCGAGGCGCGCGGCGATGATGACGCCGGCGTGGAGGCGGCGAGCGTGGGTATTAACCTGCCGGCCGACTACTTCTTGTCCGAGGAGTACCTGCCGGCGGTGGACCAGCGCGTGCTCGTGTACCGTAAGCTCGCAGCGGCCGAGGACCTGGAGAGCATCGACGAGGTGCAGGAAGAGACCGAGGCCGCGCATGGCGAGCTGCCGTTGGCGGGACTCAACCTGTTCAATCGCGCGCGCATCCGCATTCGCGGCGAGCGTCTGGGGCTCGAGAGCGTCACGCTCAGTGGCGGTCGCATCACGTTTTTGGGCGTCGACGTGCCTAAGAAGGTGGCCTTTGAGCTTAAGACCCGCTATGGCGCGGTGAACTTCCCCAAGAGCCGCAAGCTGTCGGTACCCTACAAGGCAGGCGCCGGTGCGGGCAGCGGCCTGGGTCGCGGTCTCGACGCCAACGACGGCACCGGCCCGGTGGCCGCGGCGCTCATGCTGCTGCAACAGCTGGGCGCTAGCGACGACGACTAACAAGTAGGGGGCGTGGCGGGATGAAGTTGTCTTTGTCCTGCCACGTTGCAGGTTGATTCCAGCCCCATCGAAAGGAAAGCATGTTCGGGTACATCTATAAGAAAGATGCCGCCATTATCGCGGTTGTCCTGTGTCTTTGTCTGGGCGTGGGCAGTTTCTTCGATTATCAGATCTCGAGCGCGCTGTTCAATATCGGCAGCATGTACGGCCGCTTTATCGAGGCCGCCGGCGAGCTGCCGTTCGAGCTGACGGCGAGCATCGCGGGCGTTATGCTCGTGCGCGCGGTGCGTCCCGACTCCAGGGGGAGCAAATGGCTCGCTGTGCTCGGCATCCTCGTCAACGTTGGCCTGACCGGCTACGAGATCGTTTCGTCCCTGAGGGTTGGCGGCAAACTCATCGCGGCTCAGTTGGTGCTGACGTTTGTGCTGGTCATCGTCGCCAACCTTATCGTCTATCGCCTCACGCGCACGACCGAGCCCGACGAGCTCACGCGCTGGGCGTTGATGGTGCTTGCCGTGTGGGTCGCTCAGGCCATTATTCTCAACGTCATTGTTAAGCCGTTGTGGTCGCGCCCGCGCATGCGCGTGATCGAGGTCACGCCGGGGCTCAATTTTCAGCCGTGGTGGGTGATCGGCAATCCCGACAAGTGGACCTATATCGCCGCCGGCGTAATCAAGGACGGCTTTAAGTCGTTCGCGAGCGGGCACACCGCGCATGCGGCGATGGGTCTTATGCTCGCCGGACTTCCCGCGGTGGCCTTTAAGGAAAAGCCCTCGCGCCGTCGGGTGGTCTTTTGGACGGCGGCTGTGGTCGCGGCGCTCGTCGCCTTTGGCCGCATCGTGATCGGAGCGCATTTTTTGAGTGACGTGAGCTGCGGCTTTGCCCTGGTGCTGGCGTTTGAGTGCCTTGCCGCGCGCATTGCCTATCCCAACGGCGTACAATAGCCCCGTTTGAATCATCTGGCCGATACCCGGTAAGAGAGGATTGCCATGCTCGCGTTTAACAACGACTATTCCCACGGCGCACATCCGGCAGTGCTGCAGGCGCTCGTCGACACCAACATGGAGCCGCAGCCCGGCTACGGTACCGATGCGCACACCGAGCGTGCCAAGCAGCTTATCCGCGAGGCCTGTCAGGCCCCCGATGCCGACGTGTTTTTTCTGGTGGGCGGCACGCAGGCCAACGCGACGGTGATCGACATGCTGCTTGCGCCCTACGAGGGCGTCGTTGCCGCCGAGACCGGCCACGTCGCCGGGCACGAGGCGGGCGCTATCGAGTTTGGTGGTCACAAGGTGCTCACTATCCCCGGCTACGAGGGCAAGATGCACGTCGAGGATCTCGAAAACTATTTCCAGGTGTTCTACGAAAACGAGAGCCATGAGCACATGGTGTTCCCGGGCGCCGTGTACGTGAGTCTATCGACCGAGTACGGCACGCTGTATTCCAGGGCCGAGCTCGCGGCGATTCACGCGGTGTGCCAGAAGCGCGAGATTCCGCTATTTGTGGACGGCGCTCGCCTGGCCTATGCACTGGCGGCCGATGAGTGCGACATTACCCTGCCCGAGCTGGCGCAGCTGTGCGACGTGTTCTACATCGGCGGCACCAAGTGCGGCGCGCTCTGCGGCGAGGCTGTGGTGTTCTGCGGCATGCACGCTCCGGCACATCCCATTCCGCGCATTAAGCAGCACGGCGCGCTGTTGGCCAAGGGCCGCCTGACGGGCGTGCAGTTTGAGGCACTCTTTACCGATGGCTTGTATTTTGAGATTGGTCGACAGGCGATCGAAACCGCGCAGACGCTTCGTCGCGTGCTGCACGAGCACGGCTACCGGTTCTTCTTGGAGACGCCGACTAACCAGCAGTTCGTGATTCTGCCCAACGAGGACATGGCGCGCATTCGCGAGCATGCGGCGATCGAGTACTGGGAAAAGTACGACGAGACCCACACGGTGGTGCGCTTTTGCACCAGCTGGGCCACGACGCAGGAGGATATCGACGCGTTGGCGGCGGTTCTGTAGCCTGATGTAATGACGAGGGGCCGCCTTGCGCTTGGGTTTGGCGCAAGGCGGCCTTTGTTTTTGAGGGAGAAGGGTTGTATGACCGAGATGTCCGATCCGACGATTCGTCTGGCGACGCCCGATGATGCGCCGGCGTTGCTTGCCATCTATGAGCCGTATGTGCGCCAGACGGCGATTACCTGCGAATACGAGGTGCCGAGCGTTGAGGAGTTCGCCGGGCGCATCGAGCGCACGCTCAAGCGCTATCCGTATCTGGTGATGGAACTGGACGGGCGTCCGGTAGGCTATGCCTATGTGAGTCCGCTCAACAGCCGCGAGGCATACGACTGGTCGGTCGAGACATCGATCTACCTGGCGCGTGATGTGCGCCACGGCGGGCTGGGCCGCAAGCTGCATGACGCGCTCAAGCAATGCCTGATCGCGATGGGTATCACCAACATGTGCGCCCTCATCGCCGTGCCGCACGACAAGGACGATGAGTACCTGACGCACAACAGCCAGGACTTCCATGCCCATATGGGGTATCGCCTGGTGGGCGCCTTTGACCGCTGCGCCCAAAAGTTCGGCCGCTGGTACGACATGTGCTGGATGGAGTTGGTCCTAGCCGAGCGCGTCCCCAACCAACCCAAACCAACCTGGTTCCCCGACCTCCCCAAACCTACCATTTAGGGACAGGTTTATTTTGGCAGGTTAGCCGATGGGCTCGGTGTATTTGGCACGGTCGGTGCGCTGGATGCGCTTGGAGACATGGAGCGGTCGGCCGTCGGTGTCGTACACGTAGTCGGTGATCAGGATCAGCGCCTGCCCGCGCCCAACGTTGAGCAAAAACGCCTCGTTTTGCGAGGCATAGCACACCTCAAAGGTCTTATGTCCCTGTGCCGGCGCGCGATGGAATTCCTGGCGCAGCGTGGCGTAGAGCGAACCGTTGATATCGCGATCGATGAGTGCTTCGAAGCTCGGTGGTAGATAGGTGGTCTCCAGGCACAGCGGCGCATCGTCCAGATAACGCAGGCGGACAAGTTTGACGAGCTTGCTGCCCACGGCGACATCGAAGAACTTGGCCGCATTGCCCGCGGCCTTGGCAAAGCCCGAGTCCACCGTGCGCGTGGTGGGCTTCATACCCTGACCCTGGACCTGTGTCGTGTAGCTCGAAAACACCAGGTTGTTCTCGTGGAGCGCCGGCGTGTCGGCCACAAAGGCGCCACGCCCGCGCTCGGTGCGCACCAGGCCCTCATCAACGAGCACCTTAAGGGCGTGGCGTACGGTGCTACGCGACAGCCCCGATTCGTCCATGAGTTCCATCTCGGACGGCAGCTTGTCTCCGCGAGCGTAGGTGCCGGAGGCGATGCGGTCGCGCAGCATGCCCGCCAAGCGCTCGTATTGGGTCAGTCTCTTTTTAGATGAAGCGTTCATGCGATCAACCTATATCTAACCTGTATGCGTATCTAATCAAGCATGTATTCAATACAACAACAAAACCGCTGGTAGCAAGTTATCGAAAACCGTATCAGCAAATTATCTAAGACAAATATAGCATACAACTAGTCGACATAACCAAAACATGTATGTAACTTGTATGCCATCGAGAGCATCAAACGAGAAGAAAGGCTGATGTACGATGACTACTCAGGAACAGGTTAAGGACGTCGTCTCCCAGGTTTTGGCCGACAAGGCAGACAAGGGCGGCATCAAGCGCGTCGTGTGGATTGGCGCCGGCGGATCCAACGGCGGCAACTATCCTGCCCAGTACTTTATGGAGCACGAGGCCACGCAGGTCGTGAGCTCCAGCTACACCAGCAATGAGTTCGTGCACGCCACGCCCGCCTATGTCAACGAGAACACCCTGGCCGTCGTCGTATCCATGCGCGGCACCAAGGAGACCATCGTCGCCGCCCAGGTCGCCAAGGACCACGGCGCCAGCACCATCGCCATCTATGTCGACGAGTCCGGCCTCACCGAGGTCTGCGACTACAAGATTCAGTATGACAGCCTGGCCGTCGACGAGTCTTGCATGGGCCGTACCAACTCCGCCGTCGTGACCATGATCGCCATGGAGCTTACGCAGCAGACCGAGGGCTATGCCGAGTATGAGACCGCTATGGCCGCCTTCGACCTGGTTGACCCCATCTATCGCAAGGCCGTCGAGTACACCCGTCCGCTCGCCGCCAAGTGGGCCGAGCAAAACGCCGACAAGCCCTGCATCAACGTGATGGCTCAGGGTCCGCTCTTTGGTGCCGCCTACGTCTTTAGCATCTGCAACGTGCAGGAGATGCTGCAGATCGACTCCTGCACCATCAACACCTGTGACTTCTTCCACGGCCCCTTCGAGATCCTGGACAAGCGCACCTCGCTGTTCCAGCTCATCAGCGTCGGCCGCAGCCGCTGCAACGACGAGCGCGGTATCCGCTTCGTCAACCAGTACGGTGGCGAGCGCGTCTATCAGCTCGACGCCAAGGAGCTCGGCCTCAACGACATCAAGGACAGCGTGAGCGAGTACTTCAACCACCTGATCTTTGCCCCGATCCTCAACAACGTGTACATGCGTGCGCTCTCTGTCGTCACCCACAAGGACTACATGACGCGCCGCTACATGTGGAAGCTGGACTACTAAGAGTTACGCGGTTTTACCAAACCGCGTAACGGCTCGACGCTGCGCGGACCGCATTTGGACAATCTGACGTTCAACTTCAAGGGCGCGACCAGAAGGTCAGCGCCCTTTCGTTTCACGCCACCTTGCCTCAAATGCGGCCCGCTCGCTGACTTATGCTCAACCAGCGGTGCCTTAGACGTTGGGGACGTTCTTAAATGACTAGTCATTTGGGAACGTCCCCAATGAGTACGTGGGGAAGCAGATTTTTCCGTTCGGCGATTTGTGTCTTGAAAAATGTATATAACGACTATAACGTAGTACGAAACATATTGGAAACAATACCGAGGAGGCTGCGTTGAAGAAGAGCAATCTGGGCTATGTGCTGGTGCTGATCGCCGCGCTTATGTGGGGCAGCATCGGAATCTTTGTAAACGGCATCTCGGCCATGGGCGTTTCGTCCCAGAGCATGGCTGCCTTTCGCTTGTTGGTCGGAGCGCTTATCTTGGCGCCGGTCCTGATGTTTATGGGCTGCCGTCCGGGTGAGGGGTCTACCGTGGCTCAGGGTCCGCTGGCCCTGTTCAAGGCAAGCCCTAAAGAGCTTGTTCCCTGTGCGCTTGTCGGCATCGTCGGTTTGGCCGCCGCCAACACCTGTTATTACGAGTGCATGGGCGAGGTGGGCATGTCCACGGCCTCGGTGCTGCTCTACACCTCGCCGGTGTTTGGCGTCATGCTCGGCCGCGTGCTTTATCGCGAGGACGTGACCCCCAACAAGCTCGTTGCCATTGTCTTTAACATCGTAGGCTGCGTGCTTGCAGTGACCAATGGCGACCTTTCCGGTTTTCATTTTTCGGTTTGGGGCGTCACGTCGGGCGTGATTGCAGGCCTTTGTGGTGCGTCGCTCGCGGTGTTTAGCCGAATAGCAACCAAGACGGTCCACCCGCTGGCTGTCACGTTTTGGGGCTTTGTTTTTGGCGGTGCGGTTATGGCAGCTATCGCGGCTCCGTGGCCGGATGTCGCCGCGGCAATGTCGCCACAGCTGCTGCTGCTGTTCCTTGGCTTTGGACTCATCCCCACAGCCGTTGCTTACATCTTATATATGCAGGGTCTGTCCATGGGGCTCGAGACATCGAAAGTTCCCGTCGTAATGTCTTTCGAGACGGTCGTCACCGTACTGGTGGGCATTGGTGTCTACGCCGAGCCCGCCGGCGCGATTAAAGTCCTGGGCATCGTGTTGGTGCTCGCGTCCATCCTGATTATGAACACCGACTTCTCCAAGCTGCGCAACAGTGTGTTTGTCGGTCATGTCATTGAGAGCATGACCTTTAAGCCCAACGCGTGGTGGACCGAAAAATCTCAGGACATGGATCTGTTTAAGGAACGCACCGGCATTGCGCTGGAACCCACCGTACAGGAAAGCCCCTGGTACTTCGTGCGATAGGGGATTGCGCGCAGGGTCTGACCTGGGGTTATCCAGCTAGCGCCGGCCTACCCAGTCCAACGTTTCGAGTACGTTAAACCCGTCAACGGTCGATTTTCACCCGCGAACGGTCTTTATACTAATTAGCAATATAAGCAACGTATAAGACGTTATAATGACCATAACGAAAAGGAGGAGGCAAGATGAATCAGATCATTCTCGCATCTCATGGCGGCCTGGCCGCAGGCGCCAAAGACACGCTCGAGATGGTTCTCGGCGACGTGTCGAACGTCCACGTCGTGTCGCTTGCTCGTGACGACAAGGAGCCCATCACCAATAAGGTTGAGGCTATGATCGCCACGTTCAACGCGGACGACACCGTCTATGTGCTGACCGATATGCTCGGCAGCTCGGTCAACAACAGCATGGTCGAGCTTTCCAAGAACGGCACGAAGTTCACGGTTGTCAGCGGTTTCAACATCCCGTTGGCGCTCACGCTTGCTATGAGCCCCGCCCCCGTCAAGGGCGCCGAGCTCGCGGTCCTCATCAATGAGGCCCGCACCGGTCTGACCAACCCCAACGCACCGGTCGAGGCCGCCGCGGCTCCCGCCAAGAAGGCCAAGGCGTCCCGTCACAGCTCCGGTCCCGCCAAGATCGTCCTCGCACGTCTTGACTACCGTCTGCTGCACGGCCAGGTCGTCTTTACTTGGACCACCAAGGTTCAGGCCGAGCGCATCATCGTCGTCGACAACGCTGCCGCCAACGATGACATCAAGAAGGGCGCTCTTAAGCTGGCCAAGCCCCAGGGCGTGCGCCTGAACGTCTTCACCGTCGAGCGTGCCCTCGCCAAGATGGATAAGCTCAACACCCTCGGCGAGCGCGTCATGTTCGTCTTTGGCAACACTGCCGAGATGCTGCAGTTCTGTCAGGGCTACAAGCTCGACGCCATCAACCTGGGCGCCACCGCCAACCACGACGGTGCCGATCAGGTCGGCGGCAAGGACAGCTCCGTCTTCCTCGACGCCACCCAGAAGGCCGACGTCAACCAGCTGCTCGACATGGGCATCAAGCTCTATGTCCAGCAGACCCCTACGTATCAGAGCGTCGACATCGACGCCAAGCTGTAATCAACCAGGCTTTTGCCTGACTGAAAGGAGAAGGGTATGAATACGTTCATCAGTGCGGTGCTCGTCGGCCTCGTCGGCGTGTTCTGCATGTGGGACTCCCGCCTGCTCGGTCGTCTTAACTTCGAGCAGCCCCTCGTTGGCGCTACGCTCGTCGGTCTGCTGCTGGGCGATGTGCCCACCGGCCTTGCCGTCGGTGCCGCCGTCGAGCTCGTGTCCATGGGCCTGGTGCAGGTCGGCGCCGCCGTTCCGCCCGATATGGTCCTGGGCGGCATCGTGGCCGCTGCCTTTGCGTGCCTGACCGATGCTTCCGCCGAGACCGCCATGACGATCGCCATCCCGGTCGCCGTCCTGGGTCAGCTCCTCGGCATCGTGTTCCGTTCCATCATCGCCGCCCTCACCCATGTGGCAGATAGCGCGATCGATAACGGAAAGTTCAAGACCGCCTACCGTATGCACATCTGCGCCGGCTCCGGTCTGTACGCCATCATGTACTTCCTGCCGATCTTCCTCGCCGTCTTTGTTGGCACCGACCTGGTTCAGGCCATCGTCAACATGGTTCCCGAGTGGCTGTCCACTGGTCTTAACGTTTCGACCAAGATCATGACCGCCTACGGCTTGGCCCTGCTGCTCACCATGATGATCAAGAAGGGTATGACTCCGTTCCTGTTCATCGGTTTCCTGCTCGCCGCTTACCTCAACCTGTCCGTCATCGCGGTCGCTCTGATCGGTGTGTGCCTGGCTGTCGTCTTCATGGGCTTCAAGTTCAACGGTTCCCATGCAGCCGCCGGTGTCGATTCCGACTACGATCCGCTCGAAGACGACGAAGACTAAGGAGGAACACACTATGGCAACCGCAACCAAGGACGTGTCCCTGAACAAGAAGGTCAGCCAGTTCTTCTGGCGCTCCTGGGCCATCCAGGCCTCTTGGAACTACGAGCGTCAGATGAACATGGGCTTCCTCTACGGCATGGTTCCCACGCTCGACCGCCTCTATCCGGACGAGTCCGACCCCAAGCAGCTCGCTGCTAAGAAAGAGGCTTACCACCGTCACATGGCGTTCTACAACTGCACCCCGCAGACGAGCGCCTTTATCCTGGGCCTCACCGCCTCCATGGAGGAGGAGTACGCCAAGGATCCCGAGAACTTCGATCCCGATTCGATCAACGCGGTCAAGACCTCCCTCATGGGTCCGCTTTCCGGCATCGGTGACTCCTTCTTCCAGGGCACCATCCGCGTTATCGCCTTTGGTCTGGGCGTTCAGTTGGCTCAGCAGGGCTCCATCATGGGCCCGATCCTGGCCATGCTCATCTCCATCGTCCCCTCTGTGCTGATCACTTGGTTCGCAGCCAAGATGGGCTATCAGGGCGGCCACGAGTACCTGAGCAAGCTTCAGGGCGGCGACCTCATGGAGAAGCTCATGTATGTCTGCGGCATCGTGGGTCTTATGTCCGTGGGCGGCATGATCGCTACGCTGATCGGCGCCACCACCCCGCTGCAGTTCGCTGACGGCACCGTCGTGATCCAGGACATCCTGGACGGCATGATGCCCCAGATGATCTCCCTTGGCCTCACCGGCCTTATGTACTGGCTCATCAAGAAGAACGTCAACACCGGTTGGCTTCTCGTGATCGCCATCGTGGGCGGCATCGCCCTCTCCGCGGCCGGCATCCTGGCCTAGTCGCGACCAAGCGCCTAACCGCTTTCCCCCGGGGGCCTGCCTGACATCCCATACCCCAGGCAGGCTCCCATCCCTAAATGTGTCAAAGGGACAGTTCCTTTGACACATCCTCAACGGGCCGGCGACTCGGTCCAAATCACGGTAACCCTGCGAGCGCCCGGCAATGTGGCGCCGCAAAAAATCGAAAGGAATGTGTCAGATGTACGAGATCGACCTTAACCTCCCTAAGCAGATCGTCGCTGACGTCCTGTCCAACCACGAGATCCACAGCGTCGCCTTCGTCGGCTGCGGCGCTTCCATGTCCGACCTTTACCCTGCCAAGTACTTCCTGGCCAACAACACGGACAAGCTGAACGTTCAGATCTTCACCGCTAACGAGTTCAACTACGACACGCCTTCCTGGGTCAACGAGCACACCTTCGTGATCACCTGCTCCCTCGGTGGCTCCACGCCCGAGACCGTCGAGGCCAACAAGACCGCCAAGAAGCACAACTGCCCGGTCGTCTCCCTCACCAACAAGGCTGGCTCCGCTCTGACCGTCGACGCCGACCACGTCATCGTTCACGGCTTCCACGCCAACTACGCAGCCAAGTGCGAGAAGCCCGGCTACGCCATCGCTCTTGCTCTCGAGATCCTTCAGCAGACCGAGGGCTATGACCACTACGAGGACATGATCACCGGCCTCACCAACGTCTTCGACCTCTGCGAGAACGCCGCTCAGCACTGCAAGAAGCTCGCCAAGAAGTTCGCCGAGGACTTCAAGGACGACAAGATGATCTACTTCATGGCCTCCGGTGCCTCCGAGAAGATGGCTTATTCTCACGCCGCCTTCCTGTTCACCGAGATGCAGTGGATCGACGCCGCCGCCTACAACACCGGCGAGTACTTCCACGGCCCGTTTGAGGTTTCCACCGAGGGTAAGCCCTACGTCTTCTTCATGTCCGATGGCGCTACCCGTCCGATGGACGCCCGCGCCCTCACCTTCCTTGAGCGCATGGGTGCCAAGGTCGCTCTGATCGACTCCAAGGACTACGGCCTGGCTGACGCCGTGCCCGCGAGCGTCATCACCTACTTCAACCCGCTGCTGCACCTCGCCGTTATGCGTGAGTACGGCAACCAGATCGCCGAGGCCCGTCAGCACCCGCTGACCATGCGTCGCTACATGTGGAAGCTTTCCTACTAATCACAAGTAAGTAGACCTTACGGGTTGATTGAGAGGGGATGGGGTTTGCGCCCCATCCCCTTTTTTGCTCTGGGGAGGGCGTGTCCGTTGCGTCACAAAACCCCAGATAAAACCTACCAAAATAAACCTGTCCCTTTTTGGCAGGTGGGAGGAGATGCGTATGATCAAGGCAGTGCTGTTTGACATGGACGGCGTGCTGGTCGATACCGAGTGGTTCTACAACCGTCGCCGCGTGGCGTTTATGGAAGAGAAGGGGTTCCACTTTGACGAGATCCCCGATCTTTCGGGGTCTAACGAGCCTGCCATTTGGGAGGCGTTGGTGCCCGACGATGTTGAGCTGCGCGAGCGCCTGCGCGTGGAGTACAAGCAGGTCTACAGCCCGGACCACCCCGTTCCGTATGCCGAGCTGCTCAACGAGCAGACGGAGCCGGTGATGCGTGAGCTGCACGAGCGCGGCGTGAAGTGTGCCATCGCAAGCTCGTCCTATCGCGAGTTGATTGACGAGCTGGTGGAGATCGCTGACATTGCCGATGTGCTGGATTACACCATCAGCGGTCACGAGTGCAGTGCGTTTAAGCCCGACCCCGAGATCTACCTGCGTGCCATGGAGGCGCTGGGGGTTGAGCCTTCCGAGTGCCTGGTTATCGAGGACTCGCCTTTGGGCATCGAGGCCGGCAAGCGCTCCGGCGCCCGAGTCCTGGCGCTGCGTCCGCACGAGGGCGTCAACCTGGATCAGTCCGCCGCCGACGTTGTCATCGACAACCTGACCGACATCCTATCTGCCATTTAGGGACAGGTTTATTTTGGCAGGTTTTATCTGGGCAAACGTCGAATTCGCCGTGAAGGGATCGCTCTCTTCACGGCGTTTTTCTTTTGAGCGGCCTCACAGTCCTTCTGATGGTTGTCGAGAGAGGGTGAATTGAAGCGCCCTCGCACGCTCCATGCTACAATCGCGGGCATGCCCCACAACTAGATCTGCCTTCGAAAGGAGCCTACGTGGCGAACGCCATCGATCAGCTCACGGACCGAGTGCTCGTGCTCGGCCGCCTTACCATCGTCCGCCGCGCCATTACTGCCGTGGCGG
>USHR01000039.1 GCA_900554495.1 uncultured Collinsella sp. | reverse complement strand
CGTGGGCTGGGAGATGTGTATAAGAGACAGCCCGCCCCTCGCGTACTTACGCCCCGACCCTCCAATAAACGCGTTATCATCTTGACCAATACGCATACGTTAGGAGCAATCATGCCAAACGAGAACAGCTACGAAGTCGCGCTGCAAAAGAGCAACGCCATTCGCGAGGGCCTGACCAAAACGCCCGAGAAGTTCACCATGCTCACCGGTGATCGCCCCACCGGCCGTCTGCACCTGGGCCACTACTTTGGCACCCTCAAGGGCCGCGTTGAGCTGCAGAACATGGGCGCCAAGACCAACGTGCTCATCGCCGACTACCAGGTCATCACCGACCGCGACACCACCGAGCATATCCAGGACAACGTGTACAACATGGTCATGGACTACCTTGCCTGCGGTATCGACCCCGACAAGACCATGATCTACGCGCACTCCGCCGTGCCCGCAGCCAACCAGCTCATGCTGCCGTTCCTGTCGCTGGTCTCCGAGGCCGAGCTGGCGCGCAACCCCACGGTTAAGGCCGAGATGGAGGCCTCGGGCCACGAGCTCACCGGCCTTCTGCTCACCTACCCGGTGCACCAGGCCTGCGACATCCTGTTCTGCAAGGGCAACGTCGTGCCCGTCGGTCGCGACCAGCTGCCGCACATCGAGCTCACCCGCACCATCGCACGCCGCTTCAACAACCGCTACGGCAAGGTATTTCCCGAGGTCGACGCGCTGCTGTCCGAGACCCCGCTGCTACCCGGCCTGGACGGTCGCAAGATGAGCAAGAGCTACGGCAACGCCATCAATATTTCGATGACCGCCGAGGAGACGGCCAAACGCATCAAGAAGAGCCAGACCGACTCCGAGCGCATGATCACGTTCGATCCCGAGAACCGCCCAGGCGTGTCCGGCCTGCTTTCGACGGCTGCAATCTGCACCGGTCGCTCCGAGGTCGAGATTGCCGAGGAGATTGGCATGGGCGGCTCCGGCCAGCTCAAGAAGTACGTGACCGAGGCCGTCAACGAGTACTTCGCACCGATCCGCGAGCGTCGCCAGCGCTACGAGAACGATCTGGACTATGTGAAGGACGTCCTGCACGAGGGCAACCGTCGCGCCAACGAGATCGCCGATCAGACCCTGGCAGAGGTTCAGGACGCCATGGGCATGGTGTACTAGACCGATCTGCTGGCTTGAGCTTTCGATTGCTTTAGGGCGGGCGCTACGACGTCCGCCTTTTTTGATGCCCGACCTGTTCGGCTCCGCCCATCGCACTCCCCCGACAAACAGGAACAGGCCCGCCGGCAGTTAGTTGCCAGCGGGCCTGTTCCCGAAGTACACCGTTGAATCGCACAGAGGGGAGGAATGCGAATCAAACTCAACAGGGCAGGCTTTTTCATCGCCTATTGCCTGCTCCGTTGCTGAAACCAATATAGTTCACCGTGGTTTACTTTCTGACGGCAAAGTACGCCAACACACCTTCTCCATAAGTTAGCTCTGGTAAACCTACAGCGTAAAACCACCACAAAGGGGACAGGCGCCTTTGTGGTGGTTTTCGCCACGGCAGAACCGCTAGAGCCCGGCAGGCCAGCGACAGGCGGCCAAGTCGACGTGCATGTCGTCCTTAAACGCCACACCCTCCCCTAGCAAAAGCTCACGTTGAGCATCGGGGCCGCCAAACGCAAAGCCCTCGCAAATACGGCCATCGGCAAACACCACACGATGACAGGGAATCTGACCAGGGCGCGGATTGCTGTGCAGCGCATACCCCACGTACCGCGCACTTCGTGGACGACCGGCAAGCAGCGCCACCTGACCATACGTGGCGACCATCCCCTCAGGGATCTGCTCGACTACCTCGTACACCCGTTCAAAAAAGCCCTCAGATGCCATCGCATGCTCCTTTCAACCGAAACCAGCATAAACCACCACAAAGGTGCCTGTCCCCTTTGTGGTGGTATATGGCAGGTCGGTTAGTTGGCGGGGCGGAAGAAGGCTACGGCTACGGCGCCGGGACCCACGTGGGTGCCGATGGTGGCGCCAATGGTGTGGATGGGCAGCTCGTTCTCGGCATGGCCGGCCCACAGCGCGGCGCTGTCCTCGATATACTTCTTGAGCACCGCGTCCGAAAGACCCGTATAACCAAGCGCCAGCGGCATGGAGAAGTCGACGCCGCCCGCCTTTTCGACCTTTTGATTCAGAAGGCTGCGACCGTTCTTGGAACCGCGCGCCTTGCCCAACTGCACGATGAGACCGTCCTCGGCGGCCACGACCGGCTTCACGTTAAGCAGCGTACCCACAGCGCCCGCCGCAGCAGACAGGCGGCCGCCGCGCACCAGGTATTCCAGCGTCTCGAGCAGGCCGATAACCACCACACGGTCACGGACGGCCTCGACCGCCGCCGCGATCTGGGCCGCACTACGGCCCTCGTCCACCAGGCGCAGCGCATACTCGACCAGCACGCGCTCGCCCAAGGTCACGTTATTGCTGTCCACGACGAACACGTCGCCGCCCGGTGCCTCGGCAAGTGCCGTACGAGCACTCTGGTTGGTGCCCGAAAGCTTAGCGCCCACGGTAATAATCACCGCCTCGTCGCCGGCCTCACGCGCCTCGGCAATCGCCTGCGAAAAGGCGTACGGGTTGACCTGACCGGTCTTGGGCAACTCGTCGCGCTCCACGAGCATCTCGTAAAAGCGCTGGTGATCGATGTCGACGCCATCCATGTACACATCGGTGCCAAAGGTGACGGACAGCGGCAGAACACGCAGAGCGGGGTGCTCAGCCGGCGACATATCGCTCGCGGAATCGGTAATAATACGAATGGACATAGCGAATCCTTTCTTGCGCAGGTCCCGCGCAGGGAATTTTGACAGCAATGCCCCGGCACGGCATACGCGCTCAAACGGGACTATGCAGTTGTTAATTGGAAGCAAATGCCTTGGCGGCCTTAGATCTCGCGCAGGGTGTTGAGAATCGTGCGCAGCGACGCATACATCTGCTCGCGCTGCTCCGCACCCATAGCCTTACCGGTGGTATCGAGCACCTCGCGAATGATGCGGTCCGCCTCGCTCATGCTCTCGCCGCCCAGAGCGGTCAGGCGCACCGGAGCACGATACTTAACGGCGGCATCGCCCGAATCATCGACCTCGACGTAGCCGCCCTCCTCCAGATGCGCGAGCGTACGCGAGACAGCGGCGCGGGTCACGCCTGCCATGCGAGCCAGGTCAGCGCCAGTCAGGCCGTCCTTGCTGCGCTCAAGATAGTACAGACACATAACGTCGGAGCCCTTGAGGCCCAGCCTTGCGCCCTCGGACGTCTTGATACGCTGAATCTCCTTGTAGAGCCCGCTAATCAGTCCGACAAAATCCTCGAAACGTGTCTCGTCGCTCTGCTGCATGGGAGACGACCGCCTTTCGCTTGCATAATGCTAACGGGTAAACATCTTAGTCGCATAAGGCGACACCCGTACCCAAATACCCCATTTGTTAACCCATCAACATAAAAACCACCACAAAGGGGACAGGCACCTTTGTGGTGGTTTGGGGCATCAATAGGTTCTAGACGCCGCTACAGCTCCATGCAAGGATTGTCGCGGGTCACAAGCGTCTTAATGACAACCGTAGCTCCCAGATAGCGCTCAAGCAGCTCGGCTAAGCGATCGATCGCAGCCTGGCAATCCCCCATCCGCTCGGACTCCACGCACTCAATCGCCAGGAACGCATCGGCCGAATTATCGGACAGCGCCGTGCGAACGCCGTCGCGCCAGTTCCAGCAGCGGCACACAGCGCCCGCATCGTCGATGTAGGCGAGCTCGCCGGGCAGCGTCGGATCGTCCGCCTCCTCGCCAAGCGGCAAGAACGCATCGCCACCGTCGGTCACCTTCAAGCGAAGGTCTCCCTCGATCGCATGCAGATCCTCGCCTCCCACGGGCAGCGCGTAGGTCAGCGACACCGTGTTGTAAATATCCACCGCGGGCGTAATGTGACCCACCGGCTTGCCTTTGAGCACGCGTTTGAGCAAGTTCTCGATCGAGCAGCGCGCGCCTTTCTTGGTCTTGAACAGACGATAGGCCTCGCGCCATGCCTTGACCGGTGCGTTCTCGCTGATAGTGTCGCTGGTCAGATGACGCTCCGCATCGATATTGGCGCGGTCGAGCAACGCGGCAATCGCATCCACGTCCTCCTGGGAAATCTGCGCCGCGGGCTTCATGCCCTTTACGACCACAACGCCGATAGCCGCCTGCGGAAACAGCTCCCAAAACGAATCCTCGGCAACGAAACTCTTCATATGCTCTCCCTTCATAGCGTGCGCCCGAGCCCGGGCGCCTAAACAAAAAGCGCCCTTACGACGACCACCTTCAAAGTCCTACGGTGCCGTCACAAGAGCGCTTGCGCTGCCCCCATCCGGAGAAGGGGGCGATATGTCAGGCGTATTGTAACCTGAGTCATCCGCCCAAGCAAAACCACCACAACGGTGTCTGTCCCCTTTGTGGTGGATATGGACTCACGGCGACGCTAGTGGCGGAGTCCCAGCAGGCCGCGGCCGCGATGACGGGCCTCGGCGGGCACCTGGGCGTGCGGGCCGGCGGCTTTGACGGACTCGGGCAGGTGCGAGTACTTCTTCTCGAAGTTCTCCTCGAACATCACCGCCAGGTTGTGCGCGGCCTCGTCGTAGCGCGCAGTGCTCTGCCAGTACTGGCGCGGCACCAGGATACCGTCGGGCACACCGTGGCACGTCGTGGGAATGTCGACATTAAAGATGTCGTCGTGCACAAACTCGCTGTCCTCGATGGTACCGTCGAGGGCGCGAGCGACCAGTGAGCGCGTATAGGCAAGCTCGATGCGATGACCCACGCCGTAGCCGCCGCCAATCCAGCCGGTGTTGACCAGGTAGACGCGCGTGCGGCCGTCGGCGATGCGCTCGCCGAGCATCTTAGCGTAGACCATGGGGTCGAGCGGCATAAACGGCTCGCCAAACAGCGAGGAGAACGTGGGCGTGGGCTCGGTGACGCCGACCTCGGTGCCGGGGATCTTGGCGGTGAAGCCCGTCACAAAGTGGTACATGGCGGCGTCGGCCGTCAGGCGCGAGATGGGCGGCAACACGCCAAAGGCGTCGCAGGTCAAAAACAGCACGACGCTCGGGGTGGTGCCCATGCCCTTGGTCCACGCGTTGGGGATATGCTCGACGGGGTAGGCCACGCGCGTATTGTGCGTGATCGAGACGTCGTCGTAGTTAGGCTTGCGATTCTCATCGAGTACCACGTTTTCACAGATGGCGCCAAAGCGAACGGCGTTGAAAATCTCGGGCTCGTGGAACGCATCCAGGCCCTCGCACTTGGCGTAGCAGCCGCCCTCGACGTTAAAGATGCCCATGTCGGACCAGCCGTGCTCGTCGTCGCCGATCAGCAGGCGCGTGGGGTTGGCCGAAAGCGTGGTCTTGCCGGTGCCGGACAGGCCAAAGAACACCGCGGTCTCGTGCGTGACGGGATCCATGCTGGCCGAGCAATGCATGGGCAGTACGTCGTCCTCGACGGGCAGCAGGTAATTCATGACGCTGAAGATGGACTTTTTGATCTCGCCGGAGTAGCCGGTACCCGCGACCAGAATCACACGCTCCTGAAAATTGATGACCACCGCGGCGCTGGAATTAAGGCCTTTGATGGCGGGATCGCACTGGTAGCCCGGCGCTGCGAGCACGCAGAAGTCCGGCTCGCCGGTGCGTGCGATTTCGCGGGCAAGCGGGCGGGCGAGCATCTGCTTAATAAAGAGCGCCTGGCTGGCACGCTCGCAGGCGACGAGCAGGCGGCGTGTGTGGTTACGATCGGCGCCGGCCATGCCGCGGGTGACGAACACGTCGCGCTCGTTGAGATAGTCGACGATGCCGGCTTTGATGACCTCGTAGCTTTCGACGGACAGCGGGCGGTTGACGGCGCCCCAGGCAATCTTGTCGTGCACGTCGGGCGTGTCGGCGATAAAGCGGTCGTTGGGCGAACGTCCAGTACGCTCCCCCGTCTCGATCACCAGTGCGCCGTTGGAGGCCATGCGGCCTTCGTTGCGACGGATGGCATGCTCGACGAGCTCGGCTGCCGGCAGGTCAACCAGCAGGCGGGGCTGGTTCTCGGCGGGGTCTTCGACCAGCGTAATGCCAAAGTTGGACAGAACTTCTGCAGGGGTAACACCAGGCATGGGGCCTCCTTTAAAAGCGCGACACGTGGACGCGGCGCGCACTTTACTCACGTAAAGCCCGTTGTACCCGATATGCAAAAACGTTTTTGCGGCAACGGCGAAGCGCCCGCCCAACGGTCAAAAATCGCACGCAAGCGGCCTAGTCATTGGGGACGTTCTTAAATGACCAGTCGTTGGGGACACTCTTGAACAGGCAACAGCCAAGGAGTGTCCCCAGCTGCCGGCACTTAGGGACGTTCCCAAAGTGCCGGCTACAGCGACAGGCCTTGGCCGAGCATGGCAATGGCGCTCATGAGGACCAGCATGCCGGCGGCGTAGGGCAGCACCGCGCCCAGAAGCTCGGCGTCCTTACCGCGCACGTGAACGGCGGCAAGGCCAATGGCGAGGGTCTGCGGCGAAATCATCTTACCGGCGGCGACACCCAGGGCGTTCAGCGCGACCATCCAGTAGTCACTCACACCCAGCGCCGAAGCGGCCTGGCTCTGAATGGGACCAAACAGCATGCCCGAGGACGTGCCCGAACCGGTCACGAACGCACCGACGGCACCGATCCACGGGGCCAGAATCGGGTACAGTCCACCGGCGACCGCAATGCAAAACGCACTGATCGACGAAATCATGCCGGCATAGCCCATCACCTTGGCGCAGCCCAGTACCGAAAGCATCGTGATCACCGTCGGCATCATCTGCTTCACCGTCGCGGTCAGCACCTCGCCCATCATGCGCGGCGAAGCGCCCTGAATGGCACCGCCGACAAACGCCGCAAGGAAAATCCAGACGCCTGGCGTGTTGATCCACGAAAACGTAAGCGTACCGGGATTCTTACCGCAATACACCTGCACGTGGCTCGCAAACGGCGCGAGCGCGGCGTGCACGACGGGAACCAGGTTGGAGGTACCCAGCAGCAGCACAAAAATCAGGATGAAGCACGACCAGGCAGAAAGCGCCGACTTAACGGTGAGCTGTTCGCCGGCCTCGATATTCATATGGAAGCGCGCGTCCAGGTGACCGGACTTCTCGGCGCGCATGGCAAGCGCGGCAGTCAGCGCGAGTGACACGATGGAGCCCACGACCACGGCCAGCTCGGAACCCACAAACATGGCAACGACCAGGGCCGCACCTACAAAGGACACGCCGGAAAGCAGTGCCACGCCGGCTACGCCGTGCAGGCGCTCGCTCACGCTCGCAACATTGCCCTGGTCATCGGCAACACGACCCGCAACCAGCACAATAAGCAGCGGCATCGCCACAAAGAAGGGCGCGAGCTGCACCAGCTGAACGGTCGCCAGGCGCAGGGAATCCAGACCCACCAGGTCGGCAACGGACACCGTGGGGATGCCAATGGAGCCGTAGGGCGTGGGCACGCCGTTGGCCAGCAGGCAGATCAGCACGGCAGGCACGGCCTCAAAACCAAGGCCCGCGAGCATGCCGGCGGGAATGGCAACGGCAGTGCCAAAGCCAGCCATGCCCTCCATAAAGCCACCGAAGCACCAGGCCACGAGCAGCGCCAACAGACGGCGGTCGCTGCTGATGGAGGTAATCATGCTGCCGATCACGTCCATGGCGCCCGTGCGCACACACAGGTTATACGTGAACACCGCGGCGATAATCACGAGCACGATGGGCCACAGGGCCATCAAAAAGCCCTCGAGCGAGGCCGTGGCTATCTGTGCCGCCGGCAGATGCCACCACGCAAAGGCGAGCACGCACGAAAGGGCAAACGAGCCAATGGCGGCCTTCCAAGCCGGCCATTTAAAGCACAGCAGCATCACGACGAGCCAGATGATCGGCACAAGAGCCAGCAAAAACGCAGCGACATCCATGGGTAAAAACTCCTTGGTACCGCGCAAGCGGCATCGGGGGGTCACAAAACTTCAAAAGGATACCGCACGTTTACCGACAAATTACATCCGCCCGCCGAAATTATTGAACAACCTGTTCAAAAACACGAATGGACGCCACCGCGACTATACTAGAGCGCAGCAAGAGAAAGGAATCGCCTTGAGCATCACGCCCCTCGATAGCATCCGCCGCGCCATCGCCCGCCGCAATGGCGTCGCCAACCCCACCGTATCGGGCGGGGCGCACGGACAGGGCGGACGCATCGAGAACGGCCTGTTCCCCGCATCGCACACCGCCGAGGAGCTCGCGCGCATCCAAGAGCTAAGCCAGCGTAACGCCGGCGGCCCCGACAGCAGCCAGGCCGCACGCCGTCGCCGCGAGCGCGATCGCCAACCCAGCCCCATCCACCGCATGGCCAATGCCTGGTGGAACCGCCTACTCGGAGCCGTCTACGGCGGCGGCTTCTCCACGCAAGAAGCCGAGTACGAAGATCACGCCACCCGTCGCGACTACCTTTGGAATACCCTGGGCACCGCCGTATGGGGCATGGCGTTTCCTCTGCTCACCATTGTGTCGACGCAGCTCGTGGGCGCCGAGGAGGCCGGCAAGTTCTCCATCGCCTTTGTCACCGGCACGCTCATCATGATCGCGTGCAACTACGGCGTGCGCAACTTTCAGGTCTCGGACATCGACGAAAAAACCTCCTTCGCCTCCTACCAGCTCAACCGCTGGCTCTGCGGAGCGCTCGCGCTGGCATGCGGACTGGTATACAGCAGCGCCCGCGGCTATGACGCGCAGATGGCCACGATTGGCCTGGGCGTCTACCTGTATAAGGTGATCGACGGCATCGCCGACGTGTACGAGGGCCGCCTGCAGCAGGCCGACAAGCTCTATTTGGCCGGCATGAGTCAAACGCTGCGTTCCGCCGGCGTCATCGCGGTCTTTAGCGTGGCACTGTTCCTTACGCGCAGCATGCCTATCGCGGCCATGGCCATGGGTGTCGCCGCGATTGCCTCGCTCGTGCTGGTCACCGCCCCGCTCGCCCTACTCGAAACCGAAAAATCGCGCCGCGTGAGCCTGCGCGAGGTCGGCCACCTGTTTGTCCAGTGCGCCCCGCTCTTTGGTGCGCTGTTCCTGTTCAACCTTATCGAGAGCATGCCCAAGTTCGTGATGGAAGGCACGCTGGCCTACAAGTATCAGCTGTACTTTAATGCCCTATTCTTTCCGGCGCAGGCTATTTTATTGAGCATTGGATTTATCTATAAACCGCAGCTCCTGCGTCTGTCGAGCATTTGGGCGAATCCGCGCAAGCGTCGCCGCTTTGACCTGATTATTGTTGCCGTTATGGCGCTGATCGTGGTCATTACCGGAGCGTGCGCCGCATTTATGGCAGGTCCCGGCATCCCCATCATGAGCTTTATGTACGGCCTTAACTTTGAGCGCTACCGCACGCTGGCGCTGCTAATGGTTGTCGCCGGCGGCATCACCGCGGCAATAGACTTTATCTACGCCATCATCACGGTGTTGCGCCATGCCGGCGACGTCACCAAGATCTACCTAATCTGCTTCGCCGTAAGCGTGGTGCTACCAGTGATCCTGATTAAGCTGCAGGGTCTGATGGGCGCCGTGGTGAGCTACCTGGCCATCATGGCCCTACTCCTGGTGCTGCTGATTATCGAGTACGCCCACATCCGCCAACGCATCGAACGCGACCGCAACCCATACGGCGCCTAATTCGAATCAATTTGAAGAAAAGAAACGTCGATGTTTTGGCACCGACAGCGAGCAGTCTCGAAGTGCCCCAGGTTGGCGCGAAAGAGGAGCGACGCGTACTTCTGTACGCGAGCGACGGTTTAAGCGACAAGATGGGGTGCTTCGGGGCTGCGCAGCGTCAACGTGACCGCCGTTCGGTAGAACGGCGGAACAAGGTTATTCGCCAGGAAGAATATTCGCGTAGAACTCGGCCCCGTCGTCCAGGCGCAGGATCCCGACGCGGCCGAACTCGGAGCCCGTGGCGGCGGCGCAGTCGATGTCGATGCGATCGGGCACGCCAGCGGTATCCTCACCGCCCAGCCGCACAATCTGCCCGCGGCCCGACTCCTCATCGAGCCCCGCCAGACCGCCCACCTCGCAATAACGCCCGAGCGACACCGTGGGCGTGTGGCCGCTCACCACAACCGGACCCTTGCCCTCGGCAGAAAGCAACCCCGTCGGCGCATCCCAATAGCCATGGCGAATCCACAGCAGGTCATCGGACGACTGTACCGCAAGCATCTGCTGAAGTAGCTCGCGATCGGCATCCACCGCCCCCGCACCATCGGCACAATCAACCCCATGTTCAAGCAAAAACGCCCGGGCCGCCTCGGTCTGGATGCCGGCATGTACCAGCAGGTACGGACGCTCGTCAGTCTCGGCCACCGCGTAGAGCGGCAGCGTCGCCATCCAACGCACGAGCTCCTCGTACGCCTCAAATTCCATATCGTTGAGCTGCTGACGGGTAGTCCAACCGCCGTTGATATCCCAGGTCTCGGCATCGAGCGGGTCTTGGCCAATGATGGCATCGAGCATGATCTGCTCGTGGTTGCCCTTGAGCACGCGAGCGTTGGGTAGCGAGCGCACGAGCTTAATAACGCCAACCGGATCGGGCCCGCGATCGATCATGTCCCCCAGCACGTACAGCGTATCGTCGGATGCCAGCGAAATCTTGGAAAGGGCCTCGTCAAGCGCACGCACGTGCCCGTGAGCATCGGATGTCACATAGATCGCCATGGAACGCCTCTCTTTACATTGCGGCCGAAGCCCGGAGTCGCAACTAAAACTTCAAGTTGAACTTAAACGTTACCCATTGTACTCCGTTGCAATAAAGCTGGAAAGGGTTGCATACCGTCAACGGTCGCCAGCGCATGCCTATCAACCCGCACCGCTCACGCCACGCCGCCTGGCCCAGCGCCCCGACCAGCGACGCTCGCGTCGCAGCCTCGTGTCGAAAATGCGCATGTCCGCAATCCGCCCCCATAAGCCCACCACCTTTGGGTACAAATAACCGCAGACAACTGACCGTGCCACGCCAACCACCCAGGAGCGGACACTATCCATGAACCAGATCCTTCTCTTTGTCGGCCTCGTCATTATTCTGTGCCTGACCATCAAACCCGTCGGCAAAAAGCTTCCCTTCCCCACCCTGCTCATCTTTATCGCGCTGGGCATGCTGCTGGGCGTCAACGGTCCGGCGCACATCGACTTTAGCGACTACGCGCTCACCGAAACCGTCTGCAGCACGGCACTGCTGTTCATCATGTTCTACGGCGGCTTTAACACCAACATCGACCGTGCCAAACCTGTCGCCGTGCCCGCGGTGCTGCTGAGCACGCTCGGCGTCGTCATCACCGCAGGCATCACCGGCGTGTTCGCCCACTTCGTACTGGGCTTCGACTGGATCGGCGGTCTACTGCTGGGATCGGTCGTGGCATCCACCGACGCGGCGAGCGTCTTTAGCGTGCTGCGCGAGCACAGCCTGTCGCTGAGAGGTGGCACCGACTCGCTGCTCGAGGTCGAATCGGGCTCCAACGACCCCGTCGCCTACATGCTCACCGCGGTGCTCGCGACCCTCGCGGCGGGCGGCGACGTTAACATCCCCGTGCTGCTGGCCAAGCAGATCATCCTGGGCGTGGGCCTGGGCCTTGCCATCGGCTGGACATCCAGCCGCCTGATCGAACGCGCGCAGGCAACAGCCGAGGGTGCGCAGACCATCTTCTTGTTCGCCGTGGCCATCGTCGCCTACGCACTGCCGAGCTATCTGGGCGGCAACGGCTTTTTGGCCGTATACCTGGCAGGCATTGTGCTGGGTGCGAGCGACATCACCGGCAAGGTCGAGCTGGCGCACTTCTTCGACACCCTCACCGAGATGGCCGAGATGACTATCTTCTTTTTGCTCGGCCTGCTCGTGACGCCCGCCCGCCTGCCGCAAATGCTGCTGCCGGGCCTGGCACTCATGGCGTTTATGCTCTTTGTGAGCCGCCCCATTGCCATTGGCATGCTACTGGCGCCCTTTAAGACGAACCCCCGCCAGGTTGCGCTCGTAAGCTGGGCGGGCCTGCGCGGCGCGGCTTCGGTCGTCTTTAGCCTCTTTGCCGTGGTGACCGGTGTTCCCGGCGGTCACGACCTGTTTGACCTGGTGTTTGTGATTGCCGTGTCGAGCATTGTGGTGCAGGGCTCGCTGCTGCCGGCGGTGGCGAAGAAACTCGATATGATCGATGCGGAAGGCGACGTGCGCCGCACCTTTAACGATTACCGCGACGAGGACGGCATGTCATTTGTCAAACTCAAGGTGGGCGCGGGCCATCCGTTTGCCGGTCGCTCGCTCGCCGATATTGGCAGCGCGACGGATATGCTGGTGGTCCTGGTGCTGCGCGACGGCGCACACCCCGTGCTGCCCAATGGTGATACCGTAATTGAAGAAGGCGACCTTCTGGTTATGGCCGCGCCGACGTTTGAAGAGCGTGCCGAGGTTACGCTGCGCGAGATCACCGTGACACCCCACGGCCGCCTGGCCGGCCAGCGCCTGCGCGATGTGCCGCAGGGCAAGCGCCCCTTTATCGTCGTGATGCTCAAGCGCGAAGGTCAAACGATCATCCCCGACGGCAACACCCTCATATACGCCGGCGACGAAGCCGTCATCGCCACCCTGGCGTCGTAGCGGCCAGGGATAGCCGTCCCGAATTGGCTACATTTGAGCATCAATCGCCCCGGCTGGGGTCTCGTTGCGGACAATTAGCGTCTCTCAAAACTAAGTGAGTAGACTTTTGTCGAATCACCGACCACGTCACTAAAGTACAAGTCTGTAACCTGCACTGATAATTGTTCTCGGGGGAAGCGGGCACTGCGGGGCGCGGCAACGG
>USHR01000038.1 GCA_900554495.1 uncultured Collinsella sp. | reverse complement strand
GCCATGAGCGTTGGCGGCGAAAATCGTGTGGGGCGCATCGGTCCAGGCGCTATCCGCCGATACCACGGTATGGGCGACCCCGCGCTGGAGGCGGCGCTCACCGATGCCGGGCTATCCGAGAAGTTTTGCTTTGCGACCATGATGGACCTCGCCTACGAGGTACCCATTTGCATGGAAGAGGTCATGGACGAATACGCCGACCTGCCCGGCATGGCGGACCTGCGCGAGCATATGCTCGGCCCCGTCTGCGAAAACTGCCAGCGCACCCTCGACCTCATCAAGGCGGATATGGGCTAGGTGTCCGTAATCTCCCATTTCCCAAAAGAAGAGAGGAGGCACCCGTCGCAAAAGCTCGGGTGCCCCCTCTCATAATGTCATTTGCAATCCACCAGCACGTGGCTCGGTCTGCTGCTAGCGCAACCTTTACGCAGCGAGGCGCTTGAGGACGTCGATGAGCAGCTCGTAGAAGCGCTCGGCAGAAGCGAGCTCCATGCTCTCGTCCGGGGTATGGACATCGGAGAGCGTCGGGCCCACGGCGATGGCGTCCAGGCCGTGCAGGGCCTCGGCAAACAGGCCGCACTCAAGGCCGGCGTGAATGGACTCGATTCGTAGCTCGGAGCCAAAGAGCTCGCGATAGCTCTCGACAAAGATGTCGCGGACCGGCGAATGCTCGGCATAGCTCCAGCCGGGATACTCGAACTCAAACTTGGCGTCGAATCCCAGGACATCGGCCAGCGTCTGCAGGCGGTCCTTGAACTCGTTCTGCAGCGAGGTGATCGAGGAGCGCGGGGACAGCATGATCTTGACTTGGTCGTCAGAGGTGGCAACCACGCCGATGTTGGAGGAAACCTCGACGGAGCCGTCGGTGGCGACATTGCGGCGGATCACACCGTTGGGGGCAAGACGCAGAGCGCGAATAAGGGCAAGTGCGGACTTTTCGTCCATGGCCTCGACCTCAGTGTTGTCGGCAATCTCAACCGTGCAGGTAAAGCCGGGGTCGAAGACCTCGAGCTCGGCAGTAACGTCGGCGATGATGCCCTTTGCGATCTGGGCCGCGGCCTCGGCTGCAGCGTGGTCGGCGTAGACCAGCTCGGCCTTGCACTCACGGTTGATGGCGTTGTCCTTGGTGCCGCCGTTAAAGCTAACGATGGCGGGCTCGCCGGCAACCATCAGGCGGTCGATGATGCGGGCCATGATGAGGTTGCCGTTGCCGCGCTCCAGGTTGATATCGCTGCCGGAGTGGCCGCCCAGCAGGCCGGAGATGTCGAGCGTGAGGGTGCTACCGGTCTTGTGCTCGCGCGCGATCGGGCAGGTGTAGGTAACGACGACGCCGCCGGCACAGCTGACGGTGGCAACGCCCTCTTCCTCGGAGTCAAGGTTGATCATGGTGCGGGCGCTAATCTGGGACTTGTCGAGCGTCTCGGCGCCGACCAGGCCAGTCTCCTCGTCGGTGGTGAACACGCACTCGAGGGCCGGATGGGTAATCGAATCGTCGTTGAGCACGGTAAGCATAAGCGCGACGGCAATACCGTTGTCGGCGCCCAGAGTGGTGCCGTTAGCGGTGAGGACGCCGTCCTTGACGACCAGGTCGATACCATCGGTCGTAAAGTCGTGCTCAACGGAGCCCAACTTGTCGCACACCATATCGATGTGGCCCTGCAGCATCACGGTCGGGGCATTCTCGGCACCGGCAGATGCGGGCTTGCGAATGATGACGTTGTAGACCTCGTCCTGGTACACATCGAGACCGCGCTCCTTGGCAAACGCAACCAGGAAATCGCTGATGCCCTTCTCGTTGCCAGACCCACGGGGGATCGCGCTGACCTCCTCAAAGAAATGGAACAGCTGGGCGGGCTCGTAGCCGGTAATCTTGTAGTCCATGGTGCCTCCTTGGCGCAACTGGTTAGACAGTAAGACATGCGACTTGTATATTCCCAGACTTTGCGTGCATAAACCAGTCGAAAACGCCGAGCGCCCTCGCATCATCGGCTAACGGCGAGGAATCAGCACTTTATCAAGATAAAGCAGGTTAGACGGGCCGTGCCGAAGGGACGTTGGACCCTTCAACCAACTTCAACGCCTGTTGAACATTAATGCATACACCATTGGTATGTTTGATGAGATTTTTGTCCTCTGTCACGACGTAATCGGCATCAATGCGATTGGCGACGCCCAGCATCAGGTCGTCCTCAAAGTCGTTGTGATGATACTTGAACACAAAGGAGTCGAAGACCTCGTCTGCACCGACCGAGGCAATAATCGACTTTTGCCGAATCAGGCGAACGCACGCCCACGCTGTCTCGTCGGCACCGGCGATGGCTTCGGGAGTGAGAGCCCCCTCACGGCGGGCGTCGGCCTTCATCGTCCTTCCCAGAATGTAATAGACGTCTTTGACAGACAGGGATGACGAGAAGAGGACGATATCCTCCGCTTCCGCCGCGCGAGAAAGGAGCTCGACTATCGGCCTGGTCGCATTCGTACGAGCGAGAAAGTAATCTAGCCAGACGTTCGTGTCGATCAACAGCTTGAGCACACGTTTCGTTCCGACGCCGCTCATAATTCGATCCAATCGCTGAATCTCTCGATCATCATTTGATCGTATAACTCGTCGTAATCAAAGGCTTCATCGGGGCTCGGCCTCTGAATCGAGAACCGCTCATAAAAATTCGAAATTAACGCAGCCCCTTCCGAGACGCGGGACGAACTCGCCTTCGATTGTATGTCGTCAGGCAGGACTTCGTCATCATTCTTTTTTGCGACGGGCATATGACCGTTCTCGGTCAAGTACTGCCACAGCTCCCTCACAGCTTGTGACGGCGTCATGCCAATATGAGTCAGTACGGCGTCTCCTGCCTCTTTGAGCTGGCGATCTATACGCACGTTCATCTGAACTGGCCGCGTGTCGAGTATTGATGTAGGCATATCAACTCCTTTGCTATACTGAATCTCAATTTCAGTATAGCACGGCAGATTGAAGCACATTTCAATAGAAACGGGGGCGCCTCCTTATCGGAAACGCCCCCGTTATACAAGGTATGTTTATTCCCTACAGCGCGCCAGAGCCGGCTTGCATCATGCCGCCGGGGCCCGAGGTCACGCCGCCGCTCACGGGCGCGGCGTTGCCGGTGTGCGGTACCGCCGGGGCGGTATCGCCACCAAGCGTGCCCGCCGGACGCGGTGCCGGGATCTCGCCCGTGCCGCGGCTAAAGACAAACTTGCCATCGGCCACGTCGCACAGGACGGTATCGCCCTCGCCCCACTCACCGGCCAGAAGCTCCTCGGACAGCGGGTCCTCGATGAGCTTTTGGATGGCACGGCGCAGCGGACGCGCACCGTTGGTGAGGTCGGTGCCCTCGGCCACGATCTTGTCATAGGCCGCATCGGTGAGCTTGATGTTCATGCCGTTGGCAATCAAACGCTGACGCAGGTCGTCCACCAGCAGGTGCGCGATCTTGGTGAGATTCTCGCCCGAGAGCTTCTGGAACACCACAATGTCGTCGATACGGTTGAGCAGCTCGGGGCGGAACAGGCGCTTGAGCTCGCCCATCGCGCGACCACGGATCTCACTCGACGTGAGACCCTGCTCGCCGGTGGTGCCAAAGCCAACGCTCGCATCCTGCGCAATCTCGCGGGCGCCCACGTTGGACGTCATGATGATCACGGTGTTGCGGAAGTCGACCGTCTTGCCCTGGCTATCGGTCAGGCGGCCCTCCTCCAGCACCTGCAGCAAGATGTTGAAGATATCGGGGTGCGCCTTCTCGATCTCGTCGAACAGCACGACCGAGTACGGGTGACGACGAACGGCCTTGGTGAGCTGGCCGCCCTCGTCGTGGCCCACATAGCCCGGGGGGCTACCGATGAGCTTGGAGACCTCGAACTCACTGCCAAACTCCGACATATCGAAGCTGATGAGCGCGTCCTTGCTGCCAAAGAGATACTCGGCGAGCGTCTTGGCGAGCTCGGTTTTGCCCGTGCCGGTGGGGCCCAGGAAGATAAAGCTGCCGCCGGGGCGACGCGGGTCCTTGAGCGGCGAGCGGCTGCGGCGCACGGCCTTGGCAACGGCCTCGACGGCCTCGTCCTGACCGATGATGCGCGTCTTGAGCACGCTTTCGGCCTGCAGCAGGCGGCGGCTCTCGCTCTCGGTGAGCGAGGACACCGGCACGCCCGAGGTCACGGACACGATGTCGGCAATCTGGGAGACATCGATGGTGAGCGGGCTGGCGTCGAGCTCGGCGGTCCAGGCGGCCTTGGCCTCGGCGAGCTCAATCTCGGCGGCCTTCTGCTGCTCGGTGATCTCGGCGGCCTTGTTCATGTCGTCGCTCTCGGTGGCCTCCTGCGCGGCGGCCTTAAGCTCCTCCACGCGATGCTCGGCCTCGCGCACCGGCTCGGGCGCGCGGTTGGCGGCGATGCGGGCGCGGGCGCCGGCCTCGTCAATGAGGTCGATGGCCTTATCGGGCAGGAAGCGATCCTGGATGTAGCGGTCGGAGAGGTTCGCGGCGGCCTCGATAGCACCCTGCGTATAGCGCACATGGTGGTGCTCCTCGTAGCGCGGCTTGAGCGCGGTCAGGATCTTGACCGTGTCCTCGACGCTCGGCTCCTCGACATCGATGGTCTGGAAGCGACGCTCGAAGGCCGGGTCCTTGGTGAGGTACTTGCGGAATTCCTCGGCCGTGGTGGCGCCGATAATCTGGAAGGCACCGCGCGCGAGCACGGGCTTGAGCATGGAGCTCGCGTCGATGGAGCCCTCGGCAGAGCCGGCACCGATGATGGTGTGCATCTCGTCAATAAACAGGATGACGTCGTCAGCTTCGGTGGCCTCCTGGATCACGTTCTTGAGGCGCTCCTCAAACTCACCGCGATACTTGGCGCCCGCAACGAGGCCCGGCAGGTCGAGCGTCCAGATGTTCTGGTTCATAAGGTTCTCGGGCACGTTGCCAGCTGCAATCTGCTGAGCCAGACCCTCGACGATGGCCGTCTTGCCCACGCCGGGGTCGCCCAAGATAAGCGGATTGTTCTTGGTGCGACGCGAAAGGATCTCCATCATACGCTGGACTTCCTTTTCGCGACCAATTACAGGGTCGAGCTCGCCGTCGCGCGCCTTCTGCGTAAGGTTGGTGGCGAACTGCTTAAGCGTATCGGTGCCGCTCCCCTTTTGCTGCGACGCGTCCGAGCCGCTAAAGAACGGCAGGCCCGCACCGGGACGACCAGCACCGGCGCCGGCGAGCGGACGCTTCTTGTCCTGGTCCTTGGCGGTAAGTTTCTCGATAGCCTTTTTGATGGAGGCGGACGACACACCCAGGCGCATGAGGATGTCCATGGCCATGCCGTTACCCTCTTCGACGATGCCAATCAGCAAGTGCTCGGTCGACACGTAGGTCTGGTTGTTCTCACGTGCCACGCGGAAGGAGCGCTCCATCACGCTAATGACGAGCGGCGTAAAGGCAAGCTTGGCAGCCTCGGTCTCCTCGCTGGGCTCGGGAACCGTGGTCTGGACCTCCTTGAGGGTGTCCATGATGTCGTCGTAGGAGATATCAAGCGAGCGCAGCGCCTCGGCAGCGATGCCCTCGTCCTCCTTGGCGAGTGCGAGCAGCAGGTGCTCGGTGCCCACCTTATTTGAGTGCAGATCGAGCGCCTCCTGTTTGGCCATCGACATGACCTTGCGCGCTCGATCGGTAAATCTATCTAACATGCTCGTTTCCTTACATGAGTTCATCGAAATCAAAACGCCCGCCCGTCGGCGGCGCTTTTGTCTCTTTACCCACAGGTTGTCTATGTTAACAGCTGGAGGAATATCTATAAACCCGGCTCACATGAATGCAGGTTATGACCGCATCGCGGGACTCACCGCGCGATGCGCGACAGGCGCCCCGCAAGAGAAACCCTAGGCGTCTTTCACCACGTCGGGACTCGTCGCACGCGATGCGCGATAGGCATCGGCCTCCTTGGAGACGCGTTCGAGCAGCTCGGATGTATCGACGCCCTCGACTTGCGCGACCGTTTCCACCGTCTGCATGGCGACCGCCCTCAGGTACGCGCACGCGCTGTCCCCCGGCTGCTCGAGGTCTATCTCCTCGCCGCCCTCCCGGGCAAAGCCGACCGCCATCACAAAGCCCATGATGCCCGAGACCAGAAAGCCCACCGCAAAGCTCGAATCTGCCTTGAGCTCTTCTCCGTCGGGGTGGACGATCTCTCTCACGCGGTCGATGATGATCGTATGGATGCCCTGCACGACCTGCTCGGCGGCACCCGCCCTCATGGTGATGACGATGCGCCGCAGCAGGCAGCGGACGTCGCGCCGGTCGAACGCCGAAAGGTCGCCCTCGCTCGAAAAATGCCAGAGGGCATCGGTGATGAGCTCGTTATCCTGCAGCAGCTGGGCTATGGCGATGGCGACGAGTTCATCGAAATCGTGAAAATAGTAGTAAAACGTTCCGCGATTGCACTGGGCGGCGCGGGTCACCTCGCCAACCGACAGCTCGAAGATGCTGTTGTTCTCGATGAGCTCCCAAAACGCCTCGATGATACGGGTGCGTGCATCGGGCGCATCGGCGTCCTTACGCGGTCTCGCCATGCGCCTCACCGCACCCCTGCGCCTTGGCGTTCATGATGAGCATCTGAAGACGGTTCTCCACGTTGGCGAAGCTCACGTCGGGATCGTAGTCGAGCGGTAGGAACTGCGCCGTGGGATACTGCTTCTTGAGCGCATGGATGAGCCCGCGCCCCACGACATGGTTGGGCAGACACCCGAACGGCTGCAGGATCACGAAGTTGCGGCAGCCGCGCTTGGCGTGCTCGAGAATCTCCGCCGGAATCAGCACGCCCTCGCCCGCATCGAACGTATGGTGCAGGATCTTATCGCTCGCGCGCACGAGCTCGAGCATGCGCGTCGGCGGCTCGTAGAGCGGGCTCGCCGCGCCCAGGCGGTCGCAACGGTCGTGCGCGAGCTCGAACAGGTTGTCCGCCGTGGCGTACCAGGCCTTTTCGGGCAGCGACAGGTCGACGTGGAACTCGCGCGACTGCGCATGCTTGTAGAAATAGGTCTTGCGGATCACGTCGGTCATGCGCGCCTCGATGACCTCGAGCCCGTTGTCCTCGAGGTAGCGCTCGATCTCGTGGTTGGCGCCGAGATGGAAATTGAGCAGGTACTCGCCCACGATGAGAACGGTCGGATGCGGGTTCGAGCGGTCGTACGGAACGGCGTCCATGATCGCAAGCGCGCGTTTGAAGCCCGTCGCCTGGCCTCTCAGCCCGGAGCGCTCCATGCCCTCGATAACCTCATCGAGCGCGCGGTCGAACGCAGCGTCCGCCGCGCCCTTCTCGAGCTCGTAGGGACGGATGCGCCTAAGCATGGCCTCGAGGGCATCGATCATGGGAAGACCGTAGGCGATCTGGATGCTCGGGCCAAGGCCGAGCTTGAAGCCCGGATGCGCATTGTGGGCATCGACGTCGTCGTTGGTGAGCACCGGGACATAGTCGTATCCCGCGTCGTCGAGCGCGCGGCGCAGCAGGGGCATGTAGTGCGTCAGGCGGCAGTCGCCGATATACTTGCCAGTCACCACGGCGACGTCGTGCGGGTCGTACTTACCGCTCTCGAGTGCCGCGAGCGCCTCGCCGATCACGATTTGCGCGGGGAAGCAGATGTCGTTGTGCACATAGCGTTTGCCCAGGCGGATGGCATCCTCGCGCCCGATATCAAGGGCCTCGGCGCGCACGCCCTGATTGCGCATCGCCGCGGTCATGAGCCTGCAGAACGCATGGGAGGTGTTGGGGACCAGCGCGATCTTGTCGTGCCGGTCGCGCTTGGTGTACTTGACCTTATACGGGTCGTCGAGCGGATGGACCGCGTGCACCCGGGCGCCCTCGGCACGCTCCTCCGCGCGACGACGGTTGACCGACTCGATAAACGAACGCACGCGAATGCCCATGGGACCGGCGACGTCGCTCTCATCGAGCTTGATCATCATCGGAACCTTGGAGCCCATCTCGCCCATCATGCGCGCGATCTCGTCGGTGAGATACGCATCGTGGCCGCAGCCGAAGCTGCCCATCTGCACGAGCTCGAGCTCGGGCGTCGATGCGACGATGACCGCGCACGACAGCATGCGCGCATGATAGTTGTTCACGATGTCGATGCGGCTGTTGGAAAGATCGACGTTGCAGACCCCCGGCACCGCATCGGGCGTCAGCACGGGGATGCCGCGCTCAGAGAAGAGCTTGGGCAGCCCATGGTTGACCAGCGGGTCGTTGTGGTACGGGCGCGAAGCGATCACCACCGCGTAGCCGCCGTCCTCGTGCACGTTCTCGAGCACCTGCCTGCCGCGCAGCTGCAGCTGGTTCTCAAACGTCTCCTGCGCGCGGTCCGCCTGCTCGGTCGCCTTGGCAACCAGGTCGGCATCGATATCGAAGGTCTCCTTGCACCACGCCTTGAGCTGGCGGTTTCGGTCGCCCTCGTCGTACCAGTGGAACAGCGGCGTATCGAACGGAACGCCGAAACGCTCCTCCGGGTTATCGGAATTGCGCATCACGTAGGGGTATCCCTTTACGACGGCGCACATCCACTCGCTGGTAGAGGCGGTGTTTTCGGTGGGCACCGTCGTGATGATGGGCATGAAGATGCGGTCGACGCCGGCGTCGACGAGATTGCGGATGTGCCCGTGGACGAGCTTGGCCGGGAAGCACACGGTGTCGGATGTGACGTGCGCCAGACCGCGCTCGTACATCGCCTTGGTGCTGCGTCCCGAGACGCGCACCTTAAAGCCGAGCGTGCTGAAGAACGTCGACCAGAACGGCATGGTGTCCCAGAACTCGAGCACACGGGGAATGCCGATCGTGACATCGCGCCCCCCGCTGACGGGAACCGTGGGGTACGACTCGAACAGCAGCTTCTCGCGGTCGACAAAGAGATTGGGGGCAGCCGCGGTCCGGTCGCGCCCCGTGCCGGGTGCCTGTGCCTCGCAAGCACCCTGCGGACGCAGCTCCTCCGCCGCGGGAACCTCGCGCACGAGCTCATCCCATGAGATGGCGCCGCCGCGCGGGCAGCGATTGCCCGTGACGTAAAGCGAGCCGTCGCCAAATGCCACGACCGCGCGCTGGCAGCGGTTGTTGCACCGACGGCAGGTAACGCCGCCGAACTCGCGATGCTCGAAGCGCTCCACGGCATCGAGCCCGATAAACGACGTGCCGGCGTCGCCCTTGCGGCATTCCTCGCGCGCGAGCAGGGCGATACCGATAGCGCCCATCAGCCCCGGGTGGGGCGCACGCGTGACGGGTTTGCCCAGATACTGCTCGAATGCGCGCAGCACCGCGTCGTTTCGGAACGTGCCGCCCTGGACGACGACTTTGTCGCCCAGACGGTTGAGATTTGAAACGCGAATGACCTTGGTGAACACGTTCTCGATAATCGAGCGGCAGAGACCGGCCATGATGTCGCCCGGACCCTTACCGCGCCGCTGCTCGGAAACGACGCTGCTGTTCATGAACACCGTGCAGCGGCTGCCGAGAACGGCGGGGGCTTTGGACGAAAATGCCTCGGTCGCGATATCCTCAACGGCTATTCCGAGGTTTTTGGCAAAACCCTCGAGGAACGAGCCGCAGCCCGCAGAGCACGCCTCGTTGACGACGATATCGGTCAGCACGCCGTGGTTGAGCCAGATGGCCTTCATATCCTGTCCGCCGATGTCGAGCACGAAGGTCGCATCGGGAACGCATGCGCACGCGGCGCGGGCGTGCGCGACCGTCTCGACCGTATGGTAGTCGGCGTGGAACGCGCGCGCGAAAAGCTCCTCGCCGTATCCCGTGGTGCCCACGGCATCGATCGCAAGCGTGACTCCCGCTGTCTCCCAGCGGTTCTTCAAGCTGACAAGACCCTGTTGGGCGACGTCGAGCGGTCTGCCGTTATTAGACGCGTAGAACGAATCGACAAGCTCACCCGCCTCATCGACCAGGGCGAACTTGGTCGTCGTGCTCCCCGAATCGATACCGAGCGCCACACGCACCGTCTCTCCGGGCGCATACGCATCCGGACCCTTTGCCGGCGTCTCTTTGCCATGGCGTGCCGTAAAATCCGCCTGCTCGGCAGGTGTGGCAAAAAAGGGCTGGGCAAGACGTCCCTCCCCGCTTGCGGGCGCGACCGTCTCGAGCTTATCCAGCCGGACAAAAGCGTCGGGAAGGTCGATCGGTTGGGACGATGCGAACATGTCGGTCAGCGACAGGGCGGCACCGCGCGCGACCATGATCTGCGGATCGCGCGGGACGATAACCTGATCGTCCGATAGATTCAGTTGCTCCCGGAACACGCGGACCAGTGTGGGGTTGTAGGCGAGCGTACCGCCCTCGAAGATTACCGGCGGCTCGATGTCGATACCCTGGGCCAGACCGCCGATCGTTTGGCGGGCGACCGCGTGAAGCGCCGAAAGCGCCAGGTCGGTGGTAGGAATGCCCTCGTTGAGCAGCGGCTGGATATCGGTCTTTGCGTACACGCCGCAGCGGCCCGAGACCTCGTGGACGGTCGTTCCCCGGCTTGCGAGCTGCTCGAACTCGCCCGATTCGGTGCCGACCCCCATGAGCTTTGCCATCTCGTCGATAAATGCACCGGTACCGCCTGCGCACGAGCCGTTCATGCGCATGTCGGCAACCTCGATGTCTCCCTTATCGTTGGTGCGGAAGAAGATCATCTTGGCGTCTTGGCCGCCCAGCTCGATGGCGCAGCGCGTCTGCGGATAGAACCTGCTGATCGCGAGCGCGTTGGCGACCACCTCCTGAACGTACGAGGCGCCCAGCGCGGTCGCGATATCGCGCGCACCCGAGCCGGTCACCGCAACGCGCAGTGACTCATGGGGAAAGCGCTCGGCGAGCTCGCCGAGCATGGCGCGCACGCTCGCTGTCTGACACGCCCCGTGGCGGCGATATCCCCACCACGCCTCGGTCATATCCTCGTGCATCGCGTAAACTTTGGTCGTCGTCGACCCTACGTCCAGTCCTACTAGCAACGCCATAATGCTCCGTCTCTCGCATTTTTCCCGCTAGAGATATACCACTCTACGTAATACAACAGACTGTTGTATTTAAACTCCGTATAAAAAGCGGCTGCCGAAACGCTTCAGCAGCCGCCGAATGCACCAACAGATTGTTCTGCGCGCTAGCACGTCGGGCAACGGAGCAGCACGGGCCCTCCGGTCATGCGCACCGCTCACGCCCGCGATGTCGCCGAGAGAGCTATCCACGCTTTGGGCTCCAACCAAGCAAGTCGCCCGCGCTCAGCAGATCCCTAAGCGAGCTACTCGCACTCAGGAGCCATAGCCTGCTCCAAGAGCTCGGCATGCTCCTCCTCGAAAACCGTCCCCACAGGGAAGGCGCGACGGAAGACGAAGCGGGAAATCGGACCGGCTACCAAAAGGTTCCACGGCAGCGCCATCACAAAATTATGCGGGATGTTGATCATCCAGATCGCGGGCACGGAATACAGGTTCGCAAGGATGCCGCCGGGCATGTGCGTCAGACCCTCACAGGCACCGTACAGCGACATGATGATGACCATGGGAACGACCATGCAGGAGCTGACGGCGAGCGTCATGGCAAGTGGCGAGCTCTTGCCCGGCGTGACCAAGTACTTAAAGGCGAAACCCTTGGCGAGCGGGCTGGCGACGAACCAGTCGCAGCACATGGCAAAAATGTAGGCAACGGGGAAGCCGAGCCACGCAGTGGCAACGACCTCGCCGTTGATGGCCCCGTGCTGCAGGGCAACGTTGTAGATGCTCATCCAGAGCACCATGCAAAAGCACATGATAAAGGTGAACAGCAGGCTCTCTCGTTTGTTGATAGGCATAAAGGGCAGATTCCTCTCTGTGTTGTACCGCGGCGCCACGCAACAAAAACGGGCGGGCAAGATGGAGCTGTTGGAACTTCATCTCGCCCGCCCGTGGTACGCGCGTCTGCGACTACTTATGTGGTGGAACCAGCCTAGCACGAAACGCATGCGCTTCGTAAGCGTTGAGTTTATGAAGATGCAGGGCACCGATAATCCCCCGACCCCATAAGTTGCGGTGGAATACGGACTGTTTTGACCCTTTAAGCAGCAATTCAGTCCCTATTTCACCGCAACTCATTTGGTGCAAAGTAACCTGTCCCCCTTGTACCAATTAGCTGGTGTGGCGCCAGCGAGGGTCGGTGAGCGTACGCGCCACACCCAGTCCAACGGGCAGAAACGCTACGATGAGCACTGCGCGCACAAACCAGCCGAGCATATTGACCGTGTCGAAGGTGCACATGTAATACATCGAGCGATACAGATACAAGCCCGGCACCATAATGACAATCGAAGGCACCGTGAGGGCGATGCGCGGGTAGGTGAGCTTGACTTCAGCCAAGCTTGCGAGCAGCCCCGATACCAGCGCGCCGATAAACGCTGCTGCCTCGGGAGGCATTCCCGTGCTGAGGCCCAGGAAGGGAATCATCGTCGGCGCATCGACAAGGGTCAGACGCAGGGTATTGGACACGGCGCCGATCAACCCAGCTGCCGCGGCCATCTTTACCGGGCTGTTGAACATCACCGAGAAGCCGAATACGCCAACGAAGCTCATCACCACGCGCAGGAGCGTAAGGGCAAGCGGCGAAAGGCCCAGTGGGGCAAAGTCGTCCGGCGCCAGGCCAACACACTCGGCAACCATCCAACCTACGAGGGTCGCCATCACAATAATCGATACGGCATATGAAAGGCGCTCGATACCGCTTCGCATGTCGAGCTTGGCGATGTCGAGGCCCGCCGTAATGAGCGGAAAGCCGGGAATCACAAAGAGCATGGCGCCGATATAGCCTTCTTGGTGCGACATTGCCCCCGGTATGACCTGGCCAAGGCCGAGCAATGCCAGCAGATACGAAACGCAAGCGAGCGCAACGCCGGTCGTCAGCGCGCTGAACTGACCAAGGCCTTGC
>USHR01000037.1 GCA_900554495.1 uncultured Collinsella sp. | reverse complement strand
GCGAGATCGCCCACAACAAGACCGTGCTGGTCTACATGATCGCGTTCTTCTTCTATATCGACGGTGTGCACACGGTCATTTCCATGGCCACCAGTTACGGATCGGCCTTGGGCATCGATTCGACGCAGCTGGTGCTGGCGCTGCTCGTTACGCAGTTCGTGGCCTTTCCGTCCGCCATCATCTATGGCAAGCTCGCCGGACGCGTGGGCACGCTCAACATGATCCTGGTGGCGGTCGCCGCCTACATGGGCATTGTGCTGTTCGCCGCGTTCTTCCTAAAGACCGCCTTTGAATTCTGGGTGCTTGCCATTATGGTCGGCCTGTTCCAGGGCGGCGTGCAGGCGCTCAGCCGTAGCTACTTTGGCCGCATTATCCCCAAGGAAAAGTCCAACGAGTACTACGGCTTCTTTGACATCTTTGGTCGTTATGCAAGCGTTATGGGCACCTTCCTGGTGTCGGTCGTCACCTCGCTGACCGGCAACCCGTCGCTGGGCGTCCTTTCCATTGGCGTGCTGCTGATTGTTGGCTTTATGCTGCTGGTCCGCCTGTCCCGCATGACTCGGGCGGCAGAGCATGCCGCATAGGAGCGAGCGGCTATTGTGCCTGTCCACGGTACTCTTTTGGGGTTATCCGCAATAAACATTGCGACTTGCGAGCAATGATTTGCCCAAGTGGGTATGATGGAATCAGCTAGGTCGCGGGGCGTCGCCTGTGTTTGGCGGCGTCCCGTTTTTGTGTTGCAGGGAGGGTAAGGCATGAACGCCACAGTCGTGATTCCAACGTATTGGGCGGGCGATGACGCTTGCGCAAACGCCCCTGGCACCTATGACCATTCGACGCGACTCAACGCCGACAATCCCGAACTCGACCGCTGCCTGGCCTCGCTTGAGCAGGTACGTGACATCCCGCGCATCATCCTTTTGGTGGTCTGTCCCGTTTCTGCCACAGCCGATGTGTCGCTGCGCGTGCACGAGATTGTCGACGCGCATTCCACGCTCAAGGTCACCGTTGTCACCAACACCCAGGCCTCGCGCATCGCAGACCGGGTTGCTCAGATCGCGCCCAAGGGTTCGGGCGAGTGCGTGAGCCTGCGAGGCTACGGTGCCATCCGCAATATGGGGCTAGCCTGCGCCGCTGTGCTGGGGCATGACGCGGTTATCTTCTTGGATGACGATGAGACTGTCATCGACGCCGACTTTATGAAGCGCGCGACCTATGCGTTGGGGCAGCAGACGCGTCAGGGCTTGCCGATCTTGGTCAAGAGCGGCTATTTCTACGATCGCGACGGCTCGCCGCTGGCTCCCACGGACAAGGCGGGCATCTGCCATCGTTGGTGGACCAAGCGCATCGAGTTCAACCGTTGGATGAAAAAGGCGCTTTCGGGCACCCGCATCTCGCGCTCCAACTACGTGTGCGGCGGCCTGATGGCCCTGCACGCCCGCGCCTTTACGCGTGTGGCCTTTGACCCGTTTATCACCCGCGGCGAGGACTTGGATTACCTCTTTAACATGCGCATGTTTGGCTACGACGTGTGGTTCGATAACGAGTGGACCGTGCGCCATCTGCCTCCGGAGTCCGAAAAGCGCTCACCGCGCTTTATGCAGGATGTATACCGTTGGTACTACGAACGGGCCAAGTTGACATTCGCCGCGCATCAAAAGGAGCTCATTCCCGTTACGGCGGCATCGCTCATGCCCTACCCGGGCCCGTGGATTTCGCGCGAGCTCGACGACCGCGTGCGCAAGACCGCTATGGTCCGCAGCGTGTTTACCCGCGAGCATGAGGGCTACCTGCGCATCTGGCGCCATGGTATCGACGAGGCAAAGGCCTATGCGCGCCAAAACGCTGCAAGCTACCTGCGTTTCCAGAGCTTTTGGCCCAAGATCATGGACGGGCTTTGGCGTGACGCACAACTGATCAGTATCCTGGAGGGGGCCGAATGATCGACCGCCGCGCCCAGCGCGATAGTTCAATATCAATCTTTCGCATCATTGCCGTTGCCTGCGCCATTTGTGTGCTGGTGTACTTTATTTTTGCCTTGGTGACCGGTATCGAGCCGATCGCCACGGTGATTGCCTGCGCGCTGCTGTGCATCTTTCTGTGCATCTTTATCTTTTTGACGCTCAATCCCGATTCGGTGCGCTCCCAGTACACCGAGGAGACGCTCTCGGTGGCCTCGGCCATGCTCGAGGACATTAAGGGCGGTCTGACGCAGGAGTCGGCGCGTTTGGTGTGCCGGCGCATTTTGCCCGAGACGCGCGCCATGACGGTGGCCATCACCGACGAGGACAACGTGCTTGCCTGCGCGGGCGAGTTTGAGGAAAAACTGCTGCCCGATACTCCCATCCACACGCTTGCCACACGCTACGTTATCGAACATGGCATCGTGCAGTCGTTCAACCGTATGGTGGATGTCGTGGGCTCGGACGGCTCGCACAACCAAGTCCCCGCCGGCATTATCGCCCCCATCAAGGTGGGCGATCGTACCGTCGGCACGCTCAAGTTCTACTACAAGACCCCGCGCGCCGTCGACCGTACCCAGTATGCGCTTGCCTCGGGCTTTGCCGAGATCTTGTCCACGCAGCTCGCCATCCACGAGCTCGAGGTGCAAAAGGAACTCACGGCGCGCGCCGAGGTGCGTGCGCTGCAGGCGCAGATTAACCCGCACTTCCTGTTCAACACGCTGAACACCATTGCATCGTTTACGCGCACCGACCCGCTGCGGGCCCGCGAACTGCTTCGTGAGTTCTCATCGTTCTATCGTGCCACGCTCGACAACTCGGGATCGCTTATTCCGGTCTCGCGCGAGGTCGCACAGACCAAGCGCTACCTTACCTTTGAGAAGGCCCGCTTTGGCGAGGATCGCGTGCTTGCGACGTTCGATGTGTCCGAGGACGTGGAAGATACGCTGGTGCCGGCGTTCGTGATCCAGCCGATTGTCGAGAACGCCGTGCGTCATGGTATGGGCGATGACGACGCCCTGAGGATCGACGTGACCGTTCACCAAGACGGCGAGGATGCAATCTTGATTGCCGTGGCCGATAATGGCGTGGGCATGGATGAGGGTACCGCCGCCAGACTGTTTGACGAGCGTTCTGCCCGTCCCGACGCCAGCTCTCCCCAGGGTGGCGGCGCCGGTGTGGCCATGCACAATATTTCGGAGCGCATCCATCGCTTTTATGGGCCGCACTCCTATACGCGTGTCGAATCGGCGCCGGGCAAGGGCACCAAAGTGCTCCTTCATCTTGATTTGTCAGAGAGCATCTTTGACATTCAAGAGTAAAATAAAAGGCTACGGGCTCAACGTCATGCGACGGATGCCCGGCGTAGTTAGTTGACGAAAGGTTTTATCCCTATGCTGCGTGCGATGATTGTGGATGATGAGGCGCCGGCTCGCTCGGAGCTTCGCTTCCTGCTCGAGCAAACGGGCAAGATCGGCACGATCACTGAGGCGTCGAGCGTCCGCTCCGCCATCGAGATGCTTATGGAAAGTCGCGTAGATGTCGTGTTTCTCGATATCTCGATGCCCGGTGCCTCGGGCCTGCAACTTGCCGAGGCGCTGCATAAGCTCAAAAATCCGCCGGCGATCGTGTTTGTGACTGCGTATAGTGACCATGCGGTCGAGGCATTCGACGTGGATGCCGTCGATTATCTGATGAAGCCGGTCGAGGAAGCTCGCTTGGATCGCGCGATCGAGAAGGTCATGCAACGCACCAAGCCGGTTACGGACAGCAAGGTGACCATCGAGCGTATCCCGGTGGAAAAGGGCGGCCGCAAGGTGCTCATTCCCGTGGACGACATTCGCTTTATCATGGCCAAGGACGATTACTCCTGCATCTATACCGTCGATGATCGCTTTTTGTCGACGACCTCGCTGGCGCAGTTTGAGGCCAAGCTCTGCGACTTTGGCTTCTTCCGTGTTCACCGCCGCTATATCGTCAACTTGGCGTGCGTCACGGATGTGGAGACGGTGCCCTCGGGCGCCATCCAGCTGGGCATTACGGGCGTCGACGAACGCGTGCCGGTTTCGCGCCGCCGCGTCGTGCCGCTTAAGAAGGCCCTGAGTCTCTAGCACACTGGCCCCGCAGCCCTGTAGACCTATCGTCTGCGGAGGCGTGGGGCCTTTTTGTATGTATCTGCCGAATCGTTTTTTGCGGAAGGGATCCCATGAACAGTGCAAGCGCCAAGCGTATCGACATCATCTCGGACACCCACGGCTATTTATCGCCTGCGCTCCTGGATGAGCTTGAGGGCGCAGACCTGATTATCCACGCCGGCGACCTCACGTCAGAGATGGACTACGAGCACCTATGCACCATCGCCCCCGTGCGGGCCGTACTGGGCAACAACGATTACTACCGCGACTACGGTCCCGATGTAGACCGTCTTGCGCTCTTTACCTACGAAGGCCTCAAATTCGCCGTAGCCCACTACCGCGAAGACCTTCCGGTGGGATCCGTAGACGTAGCCATCAACGGCCACACCCACGTAACCAAAGAAGCCCAAGTGGGCCGTTGCTTAGTCCTCAACCCGGGCAGCGCCAGCTACCCCAGAGGCACCCGAGGCCCCACCATGGCCAGAATGCTAGTAAAAGACGGCAAGATCCTAAGCACTAAGTTTATTGACCTAGAGTAATCACAACAAAAACGGGGGATGCAGATGCGTCCCCCGTTTCCATTTGAGCCAATGGCCGAGCTTCAACAAGATCCATCAGACCAACCCCGCCGCGGAGAACGGGGCCGCCGAGCCGCGAAGCGGCGAGCAACAACAACGGCTCGAACAAAGTGACGGCAGGGAGGGTCTCCGGGGCCGGCTGGCGCGGGTTAAGTTTGTTCCGCACGCAAAGGAAAGCACTTAATGTGCTTTCCGTCTTGCGCAGGACTGTAGAGCAGCAAACTTAACCCCCGCCCTCAGCCCCGGAAGCCCTCCCGGATGGCCCCAAAAAATTTTTCAAAAAAGTTGTTGCGCGCCGGACAGACTTCTGTGTATACTAATCCCCGCAGCGCACGCGAGCGGAAACAAACGCGAACGTCTGCCTGGGGAGTTAGCTCAGTTTGGTTAGAGCGCCGGCCTGTCACGTCGGAGGTCGCGGGTTCGAGCCCCGTACTTCCCGCCAACGCAATTAAAGCCACGTCTTCGGACGTGGCTTTTTGCGTTTGATGCGCTTTGTTTTGATAGAACGATCGCCCTGGTGCATCTTCGCCCAGAACCCCCGCGCCTTCGGGAACGCAAGTAAAATCTAATGAGTATATCTGTCTGAACAACAGCTTTGTTGCGCGACACCTGTTCTACGAGACAGGGGGTTAGGTTATACTAAATTGCACTGTGCGCCGCATCTGATGCATTTCGCTCCAAGCGCGGCACTCAGTGGATATCCGATTTACCATTTGGATGTCCTGGCGGTCATTTAGCGTCTCGACACAAGCTCGGCCCCGGAGCTCGTTCGAGCTGTTCGTATTCCTTGAAAGGGGAAAAATGGACATATCGAGGAAGACTGATTACGCCCTTCGTATGCTGGCGATGCTTGCTGAGGATCCGGAGTGTTTGCTTTCTGTTCGCACCGCTGCCGAAGAGGTCAATGTTCCGTATTCGTTTGCCCGCTCGATTCAGCACGGTTTGGTCCAGGCCGGTATTGTGGAGAGCCTGCGTGGCGTCCACGGTGGCATGCGTCTCAAGGTCAGTCCGGACGACGTCACTATCCGCCAGGTCGTCGAGGCCGTTCAGGGTCCTATGGTTATGAACGATTGCACCGCGCCCGATGGTGACTGTGCGCGCATGGGCGCGTGCTGCTATCATCCCCTGTGGGCCGGAGCTCAGGCGTTGATGCGCGACTACCTCGATTCCGTTTCGCTCGGCGACATCGTCGCTCACCGCCAGTTCCCGGCCGTCGATCCCAAGTTCGCCGACCGCGAAGCGTTTCCCGAGTACGCCACCTGCGCGTGCGCTTACCGGGAGGAATAGCGCCGCATAAGGAGCATAGCCATGATTCAGGACCCCTTTCGTTCGATGATTCGTTCGGAAGGGGTCCTGCGTTATCGCGACCTTCCGTGGCGCCGCACACGCGATCCGTACATCATTTGGCTTTCTGAGGTCATGCTGCAGCAAACACAGGTGCCGCGTGTGGAGGCGCGCATGCCGGTGTGGCTCGATCGCTTTCCGACTGTGCAGGCGCTTGCCCAGGCCGCGCCTTCCGATGTTTTGGACGCTTGGCAGGGCATGGGCTACAACCGACGCGCTCTGGCGCTTCACGGGGCCGCTCAGCGCGTTGTAGAGGACTGGGACGGGGAGTTTCCGCGTGAGACGCGTGACTTGGTCGCTCTGCCTGGTATTGGCCCGGCAACGGCGCAGGGTATCCGGTCGTTTGCGTTTGATCTTCCGGGTGTGTATCTAGAGACCAACGTGCGCACGGTCTTTTTGCATCATTTCTTTCCCGATGTGCCGGCTGTTCCCGATCGCGAGCTGGTGCCGCTGATTCAAGCCGCCTGTCCGGCGGCCCCCGGTGCGGTGGCGGATGAGATCGCGCCCTTTGCCGTGCCTCAAGACGATGCCGACACGCCGCGCGCGTGGTATTACGCGCTGCTAGATTATGGCGCGTATCTTAAGAAGACGCTGCCCAATCCGTCCAGGCGCTCGGCGGGCTATAGTCGTCAGTCCAAGTTCGAGGGCTCGCGTCGCCAAAAACGCGCCCATATTGTGCGCATGCTACTGGCTGCGCGCGATGGGCGGCCGGCGGGGATAACGCTTGCTGATGCCGTGGTGGGCGTTAACGAAATGGAGACGGCAGCCGGTCGCGGGCCGGTCGAGTGCGAGCTTGTCGCGGGCATTCTAGCCGACCTGGAGCGTGAGGGCTTTTGCCGAGCCGAGGGCGATCGCTGGTTGAGTGTGTAGCCCGCTCAAATCTGAAGAACGGGATTGTAAGGTTTAAATTCGCGGCTTGAGGGCATCCTAAAGACAAGGTCGCTCAAAGCCTATGGGCGGCACGTGTTGAAGGGAAGTACACCTATGGATTTTGAGAATTCCCAAACCAAGAAGAACCTCGAGACCGCTTTTGCCGGTGAGTCCCAGGCACACACCAAGTATCGCTACTACGCATCTAAGGCCAAGAAGGATGGCTACGTTCAGATTTCGAATATCTTTGCCGAGACGGCGGGCAACGAGTCCGAGCACGCCAAGCTGTGGTTTAAGTATCTGCACGACGGCGCCGTTCCGGGCACTCTGGACAACCTGCGCGACGCCGCCGCGGGCGAGAACTACGAGTGGACCACGATGTACGACGAGTTCGCCAAGACCGCCGAGGAGGAGGGCTTTGCCGAGGTCGCCGAGAAGTTCCGTGGTGTCGCCGCCGTCGAGAAGGCCCACGAGGAGCGCTACAACAAACTCGTCGAGCGCATCGAGTCGGGCGAGGTGTTTGAGCGTGAGGGCGTGAAGGTATGGAAGTGCCTGAACTGCGGGCACCTGCACGTTGGTGCCGAGGCGCCTGAGGTGTGCCCGGTGTGTAACCACCCCAAGGCGTACTTTGAGGAGCAGGTGGTGAACTACTAGCGCTTGGCGCTAGCGTGAGCTGGGCCGGGAGGGCCGGACTACCTTCCCTCCTCGCTCACGGCTTCGCAGGGTCGCGTTGAGGGAAGGTAGTCCGGCCCTCCCGGCCCGCTTTGGGTCGTCGCGTGCTCGCTACAGAAAAGCTGATAAAAAAGTTTGTGTGCCGCCCCTTATGGGGCGGCACGTTTTTGTGGGGGCCGGTTGGGGCGGTGACGTTGCTTAGAGGGTACACTGGGTAGCGTTGGCTATTCGTTTCCTCTTGTGAGGTGTTGGTTATGGGTAAGAAGTCTCGGGCTCGGGTTGCTGCGGCGGGAACTCGCAAGGATCCTGGTCGTCGGGTTGCCGAGGGTGAAAAGGCCAATCGTGCTGAGAAGGGCAAGAAGGTCGGTGCGCATGCTCATCCTGAGTGGGCGCCCCATTTGAATTCGGCTAGTGAGGACTTGACCGCCAAGCTGTTTACGATGGTCGAGGTCATCTTGGGCGTGGTGCCTGTGGTGGTCATTGGCCTGTTCCTGGCCTCTAAGGATGCCACGAGCGTGGATAAGCTCACCGAGGTCTTTTCGCAGGAGCCCTCGATGGTGGTTACGTTTATTTCTGCGTGCTTGCAGCCGTTTGTGGCGTACATGCTGTATATGGTCTACCGCAAATACTGCGAGGGCGATGCTGGTTTTGTTGCCGGCAACCTGATCGGTCTTTTGTGCTCCGAGATCCTACTGCTCAATATCCCGGGCGTCATCGGTATGGGCATCTTGCTGTGGCGTGTTTGGCGCAACGTCGCCCCGCACTTTGAGAGTTGGCTGTTTGAGCGCCGCGTAATGGGCGTGCTGGCAGACATCGCCGGGTCGCTCGTGATTCTCGTCTTGGCATTTATGTGCGCCACCGCCGCCCGCGGTCTCGCGGGCATGTAGTCTGTTCTCACCGACCACGGGGCGCAGGGCGGGGAAACCTTCCCCTCTCGCTCACGGCTTCGCAGGGTCGCGCGAGGCAAAGGTTTCCCCGCCCTGCGCCCCGGCGTTGAGTCGTCGCATGCTCGTTACAGAAAAGCTGATAATAAGTTTGTGTGCCGCCCCTTTGGGGCGGCACTTTTTGTGTGGGGTCCCGGTCTCCACAATTTTCGTCAAGCTATTGGTTAGATTTTGGTCAGTTGGCGTAAGGGTGGAAGGCCAAAAGATTGTTGGCGAAAAAAGCTCAGAGAAAGTGCTGGTAGGGGAGTTGTTGAGCTTTTCGACAGCTTTTGAGCAGAAGAAACTTTGTGGCTATTGCCGGCGATTGCGTTGTCGCGGTCATGGCGGTGCGGGATGCTGGTCGTAAGCGTCGAATGCTCCGATTTTGGAGGCCAGCATGGATCTGTTTCTTGAGACTCCGCAGCAACAAGCCGAGCGCATGTTGCGCCAACAGCAACGGCTTATAGAGATGCAAATGCAAGGGGCGGCAGCCCAGCCCTTTGCGCAAAATGTCGTGCCCGCTGCTGTACCTGCAGCTGTGCCCGGGTGTAAATCGGCGCCAGAGGCCTATTCCGTACAGCAAGATTCATATGCGCAGGAGCTCGCGTTCGACAAGCGTCGTGCGCGTCGTCGCCGTGTGGGCCAGCGCTTGCGCATATTGGCGATGATCGTGCTCATCCCGTTAGGGCTTGCGGCCATCTTTCTGGCGTCGTATGCCCTCACGTGCATCCTCAACGGCGCATCGCCCAACGAGGTGCTCCAACATCTGTCAGCCCTCGGCCAGCGCCTAGGCGATGTCATAACAACAATCCGCGCCGGCTGGGAGAGTTAGCGTTTGTCACATTAGGACTTCTAGGGTGTAGGGATTATCGCCATGAGTAGAATCCTCGCATCCTGTGGGTCCTGTCATGCGACTTAATAGTATTATTGAAGATGAATAATAATAGGATTTGTTATGTATAAGCAGGATTTAGAACAGACTCTTTTGGGCATTGACGAAGAGGCGGAGCTGGAAATAGGTCCAAGAGACGACAGGCCGAACGTTGTATTGGTGGGAGGAAGCGCCTTCATGCTAAACGATGTGACGAATCGTTCGGTTACACATGACATTGATGTGTTTGAGGCAGATAGGTGCCTCCGCGAGATCATAGCTCGATACCCCGAGGTGAATGGTATGGCGGTGGCATATTGTAATCAGATGCCGTTCAATTACGAAGATCGTTTGATTCCCTTGGATATTGGGGCGCGTTTTATCAGGTACTTTACGCCATCCTTGGAGGACCTGGCGGTAATGAAGCTCTATGCCTGTCGTCCGAACGACATCATCGATCTTCATAGTCAGGCATTCGTCGACCGACTTGATTGGGGGTTGCTCGAACGGCTTATATTCGACGAGGGAGAGGCGCTGGCGTCGTCGCCTTCGGAGCGGAGTTATCAAGAGATGGTCTGTGCATACAGGCAATACAAAAAGGAGGTGCTCGGTTGAATCTGACCTTTGAGGGATTCTTAAAAGGCTATTGCCGAGAGCTATCCGGACAGCGGTCGCTGAGTTTTAGAAAATTGGTTGAGCAGGCGACGACGGATGCGCCGCGCGTGGCGGAGCCTCTGTTTTTGCTCGCTTTGGCGCAAGGAAAAGCCGAATACGTTCTGGGTTTATCCGAGGGCTCGTGGATGGAACGGGATTACCGAGACGTTTTATCCTTGTACGGTCAAGCGGGTAGCATGGCGTCTCTATGCGCCAAAAGTGAGCTCCCAAATCGTTATGCCAACGTTTGGCGTGCGTATAGAGCGGTGAAGGAAAAGCCGGCGGCCGATAGAAGGGTGAACGCCCTGATGAGAAAGAAAACGCTGGAAGCATTGGAGGAATCGGGTGTAACGCGCTATGGCCTCTGCCGTGCTCTGCGCCTGAATAAAGGAAACGTATACGCATACTTGGCCGGCGATGACTCAAAGGTGAGCAGGGAAACGGCGCGCCGCATTATGGAATATGCGGAAGAGAGAAGCACCCAAGAAGGGGCCGGGCGCCCGGTGTGCGTGGCGGGGTAAGATTGATCGCGGTTTTGATTGGTGGTCGATTGAGTTTATTGGGCGGAGTCTATGTCTGCTATTGATATCGTGCTTGTTGTGATCGCCTTGGTGGCAGTGGGGGTTGCTGTGGCTTGTGCCCTGCAGCTTAAGGGCCTTCGCGCCGAGCTGCGGGAGCGCGGCGATAACGGGGCAGAGATGCTGGCTGCGCTCGAACAGGCCAACAACGTGCTCGACACCCTGAACGTCGCGTTGGCCGAAACCCGCCGCACGGCAAACGCCATCGCGCAGCAGCAGACGACCGATGCGGCCGTGGAGCAGCAGCGCTACCTGACCATTGCGCGCGAGTTCTCGCAGGCCGGCGACCGCATGGACGACCTGCGTCGCGAGACGGCCCAGCAGCTGGGCGCCAACCGCGAAGGCATTGAACACCGTTTGGACAAAGTACGCGAGACGGTCGATGCCCAGCTGGGCGCCATCCGCAAGGACAACAACGTGCAGCTCGATCAGATGCGCGCGACGGTGGACGAGAAACTCTCCCGTACGCTCAACGATCGCCTGTCGGCATCGTTTAAGCAGGTGAGCGATCAACTCGAGGCTGTGTACAAGGGCCTGGGCGATATGCAGTCCATTGCCACCGGCGTAGGCGATCTCAAACGCGTGCTGGGCAATGTGAAGGCGCGCGGCATTTTGGGCGAGGTGCAGCTGGGCGCGATTCTGGCGGATATCCTCACACCCGATCAGTATCTGGAAAACGTCGCCACCAAGCCCGGTGCCTCGGAGCGTGTTGAGTTTGCCGTCAAGCTGCCGGTGGACGAGGGCGACCCCGTGCTGCTACCAATCGACTCCAAGTTTCCCGGCGATGCGTACGAGCACCTGCTCGACGCCCAGGAGTCGGGCGACGCGGAGGCCGTTGCCGCTGCGCGCAAGACGCTTGACGCCATGGTGAAGCGCGAGGCCAAGGACATCTGTGAAAAGTACCTGAGCGTGCCCGCGACGACCAATTTTGGCATCATGTTCGTGCCGTTTGAGGGCCTGTATGCCGAGGTCGTCAGCCGCCCCGGGCTTATCGAGACCCTGGGCCGCGACTATCACGTCAACGTTGCCGGCCCCAGCACCATGGCGGCCATTCTCAACAGCCTGCAGATGAGCTACCAGACGTTTAAGTTGCAAAAACGCACCGATGACGTGCTGCGCGTGCTTTCCGCCGTCAAGGCCGAGCTGCCACGCTATCAAAAGGCGCTGCGCCGCGCCCAGCAGCAGATCGAGACCGCGGGTAAAACGGTCGAGGGCATTATCACCACGCGCACCAACGTTATGGAGCGCAAGCTCAAGGATATCGATGCGCTGGAAGACGCGCGGGAAGCCGACGAGATTTTGGGCTTGGAGTCCGCAGGCTTACTCGCGGGCCAGGTAGACGAGGGCTAGCCGCAACGGACGGCGGCGCGCCGGCGTAAACGCGGGGCGCGGGCGCTTTTCGCAACGTGCTTGCCTGAAGCGCGCTTCAATGTGCAACAATGGCGTTTCGCCCTATCAGATGCGAAAGGAAGCCCATGCCTCAGAGAAGCACCAGCCCGCTCAAGCGCTCCACCGTGCGCCGCACGCTGCAGCGTTTTTGGGATGTCACGCGCACGCAGCCGCTGATCGTCTTTCTCTCGGTGTTTTCGTCGGCGGGCTATATCTTTTTGCTCACGTTTGCCAACACCTATGTGATGGCCCTCATCGTCGACCGCGTCCAGGCCGGCCCCGTGGCGGGCGATCAAGTATTCGAGGTCTTTGGCCCCTACATTCTGGCGCTCGTGCTTGTGAACCTGGTGGGTCAGATCTTCTCCAAGCTACAGGACTACACCGTCTACAAGCTCGAGATTGCGGGCAACTATCACCTGGCGCGCTTGTGCTTTGACACGCTCTCCAACCAATCCATGACGTTCCATACCAGCCGCTTTGGCGGATCGCTGGTGAGCCAGACGAGCCGTTTTATGAGTGGCTACACGGGCTTGGTCGACGTGACGGTGTATTCGCTCATTCCTACCATTACCTCGGTCATCTGCACCGTGGCCGCACTCGCCCCGGTGGTGCCCACATTTACCGTGATCCTGGTGGGCATCATGGTCGTCTACATTGCGTTTGTCTGGCTTATGTACAAGCGCATCATGCCGCTTTCGGCCGCGACGTCCGCCGCGCAGAACAAGCTGTCGGGCGTGCTGTCCGACGCGGTCACGAACATCCTGGCCGTCAAGACTTGCGGGCGCGAGGACTTTGAGCGCGACCTATTCGATACCGCCGACCGCGCCGCGCGCGATGCCGAAACGGTTTCGATGCACGCCATGATGCAGCGCAACTTTACGACCTCGGGCCTTATCGTCATCACCATGGCCGTGGTGAGCGTGTTCGTGGCGGGCGGCAACGCGTGGTTTGGCATCTCGGCCGGCTCGCTCGTCA
>USHR01000036.1 GCA_900554495.1 uncultured Collinsella sp. | reverse complement strand
TAGGCGAATATTTTTGATGCGATGGCGAGCGTACGGTCGGTTGCGCTCGATGTGAGGTCGTCGGGGACCACAAAGACATACGAGAAGAAGAAGCACAGCATGACCAGGCCGGCAATGACGACAACGCCTGGAACGGGATTGGGGTTATCGGTTAAATCCCAGATAAGCAGCAAGATAAGCGCCGGAACGACGACACCAAGTAGGATGGCCTGAACCACATGCTGGGCCGTACGAAAGACCTTAGTAGAGTTGTAACTCTTGCCCAGAATCAGCCTATTGAGATCCACCGTCATCCCCTTCTTACTGACGCACCCCATAGCAATGGAGAGGGCCGCAAGCGACCCTCTCCATTGCATTATGCAATCAAAAACTGTGTTTTACATCCAGCCATCGACAAACGGTATCTTAGGCGCTGTATTTGTTGGCCTCGCCAAAGGTGCCAGCCTCGACGATCCAGCCGTCCTTCATGATGACGTCCATGTTGTCGGTGTTGAGCACGTGGATGTCGGCGGCGACGTCACCGTTGACGACCAGCAGGTCGGCGCACTTGCCGGCCTCGATGGAACCGGTCTCGTCCTCGATGTGGCACATCTTGGCACCGTTGAGGGTGGCGCAGGTGATGGTCTCGACCGGGGTGAAGCCGATCTTGTCGACGAACTCGTACATCTCCTCGATGGAGCAGGTGCCGTACGGGGTGACGAAGGAGAAGGAGTCGGAGCCGATCGTCATGACGACGCCGCGCTTCTTGGCCTCGCGCAGGCAGTCGTAGTTGCGCTGCAGCTCCTTCTCGACCAGGGTGCCCTCGTACTTGTCGTGCAGCTCGGGGACGTAGACGGGCGGATAGGTGGCGTACCAGGTGGGCAGGAAGGCGATCGTCGGGGTAAAGAAGGTGCCCTGCTCGGCCATGAGGTCCATGGTGCGCTCATCAATATCGAAGCCGTGGATCAGCTGCTCGCAGCCAAAGCGGACGGAATCGTAGGCAGCGGCGTGGTTGTTGTAGCAGTGGCTCCACACGGGGATACCGACCATCTTGGCCTCTTCGACCACGGCCTGGATCTCCTCGGAGCAGTAGTGCTGGTCGCGGCCGGAGTCCCAGCGCCAGATGCCGCCGCCGGTAGCCCAGATCTTGATGGCATCGGGGTTCTCGCGCAGGCGACGACGGACGGCCTTGCGCAGATCCCAAGGACCGTCGACCTGGTCGCCCCAGGGGTGGGATTCCTTGTTGAGTTCCTGGGTGCAGTGGTGGGAGTCACCGTGACCGGCAACGCGGCAGAAGCCCAGACCGGTGGCCAGAACGCGCGGGCCCTTGAAGACGCCCTTGTCGATGCAGTCACGGATCTGGATACCAAAGCGGCCGATTTCGCAGACGGTGGTGAGGCCGTGGGTGAGGCAGTCGTAAGCCTGCTTGACAGCGACGGCCTGCTTCTCGAGGAGCGGCTGCATGACCCAATCGGTGTCATCGTCGGTCAGATTGCCCGAGAAGTGCAGGTGGGTGTCGATCAGGCCGGGAAGGACGGTCTTGCCGGCGGCGTCGATAACCTCAACACCCTCGGGAAGGTCCTGCATAGCACCGGCGTACTCGATCTTGCCGTTGTCGTCGACGAGAACGAGGGAGTTCTCGACCGGCTCGGCACCGGTGCCGTCGATGAGCTTGCCGCCAACGATTGCATACTTAGTGGACATGGTTCCTCCTTATGGATCCATATAGTGGGCGAGGCCGTGTTGGGTTAAGGCCTCACAAAGCTACCCAAGTGGCACCGGGTTCGGTGCGCGGGAGAGAGGGTACCGCGCACCTGATCCGCCCCGGCTAGGCGTTACTTTTTGCGGGAATTGGTAAAAGCCATGAGGGCCAGGCCAATCGCCAACCAGCCGATCACGATGCTCCACTCCACCATGTTGAGGGAGGCGGGAGAGAACGGAATCACGAGCAGGCCGATGATGATGGCGCAGGCAGCAATAGCGAGGGAGATGCCAAACTTGCCGCCGGGCACCTCGTAGGGACGAGGTAGGTCGGGCTCGGTGAAGCGCATGCGCAGGCAGGCAAGAGCGACCATGCCGCAAGAGAAGATGAAGGCGAGAGCCGACACGTTGGTCAGAGGGATGAGCATGTTCTTGCCCAGGAACGGACCGACGACGGTGATAATGCCCAGAACGACGCAGGCGAGCTTGGGAGCGCCGGAATTGGGATCGACCTCGGCAAACTTCTCGGGCAGCTGGCCCTTGCGGCCCATGGCGAGCATGATGCGGCTCGTGGCGCCGTAGAAGGAGTTCATCGGGCCCATGGGTCCAAGCGTGGCGATGACGAGCATGGCCAGGTACAGGAGCATGTTGATGCCCTTAAGACAGGCAAGTGCGGGAACCGGGCTCTTAACAAACTCATGCCAGTCAAGGATAGTGCCGAACGAGTAGATGCAGACCATGTAGAAGCCGCCGGCGGCCAGCAGGGCCAGGGAGATGATCTTGCCGAACTTGTTCCAGTTAAGGCCCTCGGCTGCTTCCTCAGCCTGCTGGGGAATGGTGTCGAAACCAGCGTAGAAGAACGGGGTCAGAACCAGGACCGACACGATGCCGGCGAACAGGCTGGCACCCTCGGTAGCGGCCTTGCCGCCGCCAGCGCCGGTGACCTGGGAGAACACGGGCATGGCGTTGTCCGGCGAGCCGGTGAACAGCGAGACGCCCATGGCGAGCAGCATGCCGCAGAGCAGGGCCTTGGTCAGGAAGGCTTGGAGCTTGGCGGCCGAGCTGGCACCGCGGAAGTTGAGGAAGATGACGTAGACTGCAAAGCCGAGCGCGATCAGCGTCGGGAACAGGTAAACGTCGGCGCCCAGGATGGTGTAGAGCTTGACGGCGCGCAGCCACTCAAGACCGGGCAGGCTACCGAACATCTCGGACACGAGGGTCGAGATGGCAATGGCCTCCCACGGGCACAGGATGCCGTTGCCCAGGGCCAGGAGCCAACCGGTGATGTAGCTCAGCGTACGGCCAAAGCTACGATCGACATACTCGACGATGCCGCCCGAGATGGGGATAGCAGCCGTGAGCTCACCGAAAACAGCTCCGACGGGCACGAGGAAGATTGCACCCAAGAGGAATGCGATCATAGCGGGAACGGGACCGCCGCCCACGACCATCCAGTCGCCGACCTGCAGAACCCAACCGGTACCGATGATGGCGCCGAAACCGATGGTGAAGAAGTTCCAGAGCGAAAGCGTTTTCTTCATGCCGCCGTTATCCTCGACTGCAACTTCTGCGTTCTTGTCCGCCATTGTTCCCCTCCTTTCCTTTTTGACGCCCCTTGGCGTCACCCCTTGCGCGGTCCGTTTTGCCGCGCGCTTTTATTCCATGGCTTTAAGATACGGCCTTGGCGCAGCAGCGCCGCTCGCAGCTCGACCGAAGGCAGAACTGCAAAACGAGCGGCACCGTTTTTGGGACGAACGGCGGGAGACGTCATTCGTCTTGGACGCTTTCATCTTGTCTGCTTTTGAATACCTGCTGCCGTGACGCTTGGCGCGCGGCGCGGCAACGTTCATACCATTTGTCAGGCTTTTGGCGCACATGCCCATGTGTCGTGCATCTTTTTTGTAGGATAGACAAGTTACACATGAGGCAAGGTGATTCGAATGGCATACGGATACAATGACGGCGACCAACGGCCACAAAGCGTGCGCCTTGCCGGCCGCACCACGTCAACGCCCAGAATCACCTCCGACAACGACAACCCGCAGCGCCCCCAAGAGCAGCTCGGGGCTTCTTCGCGACAACAAAGCCGTACCGTGCAGCAGTCAGACCGCGTGAGCACGAGCACGCGCCAACGCCAGACCGACTCATCGCAGCCGCGCCGCTACGATCGCCGTAAGACCGACTACTACGTTAAACGCTCCTTTTCGCGACCTCAACGCGATCGCGGCAATTCCGCCCCTCGCTCCGCGTCGCATACCACAAGCAACGCGCTTCCAGCCCGCCGCCTACGCCTTGCGCTTTGCTCCATTGCCGCCTGCCTCGTCTTTGTGTTTTTGGGATCCTGTATCTCCCACGGATCAGCCGGTCTTGAGCCCACTGCCGAGGACAGGCTGCTTAAAGCTCCCGTCGCGCCCGGTTACTCCTTTGCGTTCTCGACCCCACGCTCGCAATGGCAGGCCGGCACCATGCCCCACATCTACCAAATTGACCCCGCATGGTCGGAGCTGCCCTATGCCGGTGGCACTATTCGCGAAAACGCTTGCGGTCCTACCTGCCTCACCATGGTCTATATCTTTAAGACCGGCCATACCGATAAGACGCCGGTCGATATATGCGCGCTGGCCGAAGCCGGCAACTACGCCCCCACTGGTGCCACCGAGTGGTCGTTTATGACAGGCGGTGCGTGGCAGCTGGGGCTCAACGGAACACAGCTCTATAACGATCGCGAATCGATTACCCAAGCACTTCGCTCGGGTGCGCCCGTCATCGCCGCAGTGCGCCCCGGTACGTTTACCAACGTAGGCCACTACATCGTGCTCTACGGCATCGACGATGCCGACCAGATTGGCGTCTACGACCCCAACTCGGCCAGCCGCAGCGCCCGCCGCTGGGGCGTCGTAGAGGTCCTCAACGAAATCGAAGCCATGTGGGCCTACTACTAGTCATTGAAGAACGTCCCCGGGCACTCATTGGGGACAGACTTAAATGACTACTATTGGTCATTGGGGACAGACATAAATGACCAGCCACTGTGGACAGCCCTTGCGGATGCCGCTCATGGGCGGACGAATAGGCCCATTCCCAGCTGTCAGGAGCTACCTTTAAGGACTGTCCCAATCTGCCGGCAGAAAGGGAACGTCCCTAAGTGCCGGGTTTCATGAACAGCCATCTCAATAGCAAAAGCCCCCCAGTCGGAGCGGACTGCGGGGCTCATGAAGAGAGGCTAGTTTGCGGGCGCCTTGCCTGGCGCCCACGAGAGAGGCAATGGAGTAGAGGCTACTCGTGGATGCGGGTACCGGAGAGGCCGGCCATGGTCTCGGCGGCCTTGTCCAGAGCGCCGATGATGCAGGTGCGGCCCTTGCGGGAACGGGCGAACTTGATGGCAGCGCGGACCTTGGGCTCCATGGAACCCTTGCCGAACTGGCCCTCGTCGGCCAGGCGCTCGGCCTCGTCGGCGGTGATGTCCTCGAGCTCCTCCTGGTTGGGCTTGCCGAAGTTGATGGCGACGTGCTCGACGGCGGTCAGCAGGAACAGGACGTCGGCGTCGCAGTCCTCGGCCAGCAGCTCGCCGCCCAGGTCCTTGTCGATGACGGCGGGGACGCCCTTGTAGCAGCCCTTGTTCTCGTAGTCGCGGACGACGGGGATGCCGCCGCCACCGCAGGCGATGACGATGAACTCGTTGTCGAGCAGGTTGAGGATGGAGTCGGCCTCGACGATCTTCTTGGGATCGGGGGAAGCGACGACGCGACGCCAGCCGCGGCCGGAATCCTCGACGAAGACCTTGGAGGGGTCCTCGGCCATGAACTCCTTGGCCTGCTCCTCGGTGTAGAAGGGGCCGATCGGCTTGGTCGGGTTCTTGAACGCGGGGTCGTCGGGGTCGCACTCGATCTGGGTGACGACGGTGGCGGCGTGCCAGCGCTTATAGCGCTTGTGCATCTCGCGGCCAATGCCCTGCTGCAGGTGATAGCCGATGTAGCCCTGGGACATGGCGCCGCACTCGGGCAGCGGCATCTCGGGGGTGCCGATGGCATCGTGGGCGGCGGCGAAGGCGTTCTGGATCATGCCGACCTGCGGGCCGTTGCCGTGGGTGATGATGATCTCGTTGCCCTGCTCGATGAGGCCGAGGAGGGCGTGGGCGGTGTTGCTCACGGCCTCGATCTGCTCGACGGGGTTGTTGCCGAGGGCGTTGCCGCCAAGGGCGACGACAATACGATCGGGCTTACCGTAGGGTTTGGACATGCGTGCCTCCTTATCGAAGAGTAGCGTACATCACGGCTTTAATGGTATGCATGCGGTTCTCTGCCTCTTGGAAGACGCGAGACTTATCGGACTCGAAGACCTCGTCGGAGACCTCCATCTCGGTTACGCCGAACTTTTCCGCGATTTCCGCTCCGATGGTGGTCTTGGTATCGTGGAAGCTCGGGAGGCAATGCATGAAGATAGCATTGGGATTTGCCTTCGCCATGACCTCCGAGGTTACGCGGTATGGGGAGAGCAGCTCGATACGGCTCTTCCAGAGCTCCTCAGCCTGACCCATGCCAACCCAGACATCGGTGTAAATAACATCGGCATCCTTTACGCCTTCATCGATGTTGTCAGTAAGCTGAATGGTGCAGCCATTTTCCTCGGCGATCTTCTGGCAAGTCTCGAGCAGCTCGGGATCAAAGTGGGTAGCGCCCTCAACGTCGCCTTTCGGACCACAAGAGCAGAAGTTGATGCCGAGCTTGGCGCAGATCACCATGAGGGAATCGCTTACATTGCCCTGCTCCTTGCCAAGATAGGTCAGCTTGAGGCCACGCGTGTCGCCGAATTCCTCGCGCATCGTAAGGATGTCCGCCAAAGCCTGGGTCGGGTGATACTCATTGGTGAGACCATTCCACACGGGAACGCCGGCTTTATCGGCAAGCTCCTCAACAATGGACTGGTCAGAGCCGCGATACTCGATACCGTCGTACATGCGACCAAGCACGCGGGCGGTATCCTCAATGGACTCCTTTTTGCCCATCTGCGACGAACCGGGGTCAAGGTAGGTTACACCTAAGCCGAGATCCATACCGCCCACCTCGAAAGCGCAGCGCGTACGCGTCGAAGTCTTTTCAAACAGCAGAACGATGTTCTTGCCCTCAAGATAACGATGGGGAGCGCCCATGCGCTTGAGATTCTTAAAGTCCCTCGAAAGCTCGAGCATATACTCGATCTCCTCGGTAGTGAAATCAAGCAGGGTCAGAAAACTACGACCAGAAAGATTCAGTGCCATGATAGGTTCCTTTCATTATTAACCTAATTGATGAGTGCGCGGTGCGCGAAGAACGCGCATCCGCGCATCTCGGACCAGAACGGAATTAAATTTCTTCGCGCCAGAACGGCATGGTCATGCAGCGCGGGCCACCACGACCACGAGACAGCTCTTCGGAAGGAGCAACCAACAGCTCAACGCCCGCCTTATAAAGCGCATCATTGGTAACAACGTTGCGCTCATAGACGCACACCTTACCCGGCGCAACAGCAAGCGTGTTGGAACCATCGTTCCACTGCTCACGGGATGCCTCGATCGGATCGCCGGCACCGCATTCGATCATCGTGATATGGTCGATACCGGTTGCCATTTCAAGAATCTGCTGAATCGTTCCCTCGATCTCCTCGATAAAGACCTCGCCATCCGAATCGCCCTTGGTGAGTCGATAGGCACGAAGCGTCTCGTAGATACCGGGGTAGACGGTAAACTTATCGTAATCAACCTGAGTACAAACCGTATCAAGATGCATATAGGCATAGCCGTGGGGGATCTTGATGGCAAATACCTGCTCGATCTCGGACTCTCCCGTGCCCCAGAACAGATTCTTGGCAAGCTGGTCGATGGCTGCGGTCTGGGTACGCTCGGAAATACCGATTGCAAGCGTGGTGGCGTTAATGTTCAGAACGTCGCCGCCTTCGATATGCCAATCGCTATTGTGGTCGTACCAAAGCGGAGCCCCAGCATAATCAGGATGGTGGCGCATGATCGTCTCATAGAATACGACCTCACGGTTGCGCTGATGCCAGTACATGCGGTTCATCATCGCACCCTTACCGACCACAGCGATCGGATCACGCGAGAAGTAGGAGGCGGGCATCGGGAACAAGACCATTTCGTCGGGCTTTAGCTCGTCGCTATCCATGGCCGCAAGAGAACCGCCCACATGCGGAATCTCGAGATCGCGTACGTAAAGGCCGCCCATAGCGGTAAGGACAAACTCTTTGTTGTCCTTGATGGAGTCGAGCTTCTCCACGACTGCCTGACGAAGCGCCAGGTTCTCAATCTTGGCCTCGGGAACGAACTTGCTCATAAACTCGGCACGAGAACCCTCAACCTGATCGAAAGTCTCGGCAAGCAAGTCCTCCATATAAACAACCTCGGCGCCAGCACCGCGAAGAAGATTAGTAAACTCGTCATGCTCTCGCTGGGCATACTCGAGATAAAACGCGTCATGAATCCAGGCGCGCTCAAAATCCTCCGCCTTCATGTTTACCAAGTCCAAGCCCGGTCGGTGCACGCATACCTTCTTGAGGGCACCAATTTCACTATGAACGTTCAGACCTTTGCTCATCATCGTTCCTTTCTAGATTAGAGCTCAATAGTTATTGCAATGGCTTACAAAGTTGTCGTTTCGTTTGCTAGACAATCGGAAGCAGACCGGATACCGCGGTAAATACGAGACAGACCGCACTGACCACAAGGAAGAACTTCCAGGAAACTCGCCACCACTGGCCAAGAGAGATCTTGCAAACACCAAGACCGGCGACAAGCATTGCGCTGGTGGAGGAAATCAGCGACATCGCTGCAGACCCCATCGAAAGGCCAGTAACCGCAGCTTCTGGATTTAGCCCCATGAGCTCAACCAGAGGCCCAAAGACGGGGATGGTGAGCGCCGCGATGCCCGAAGAGCTGGGAACCAGAATCGAAAGCAAGTTGTCAACGACATACAAAATGCTGGTAAAGAGAACAGAGGGGATTCCGGCAAGGCCAGTCGCAAGAGCGTTTAGGACCGTATCGATAATCAAGCCATCGTTGGCGATAACCAAAATGCCTCGAGCAAGACCGACCACGACCGCAGAGAAAACAAAGTCGCCCAAACCCTTAACAAACTCTGTAGCAATCTCCTTCTCGCTCATGCCCGATACGATGCCAGACAGAAGCGCCATAGCCATAAAGACTGCAGAGATCTCGTTCATATACCAGCCCTGGGTTACAAGACCCCAGACAATGGCGGCGATTCCAAGCACGAATACGATGATTACGGCCTTCTGGCGCCCGGTGAAATCGGCTTCGAGCAGCTCGTCATTTGATGCATGTTCTTTGCGCTTCTCGATATCATCAGTGTAAGCAATCGAGGACTCGGGGTTCTTCTTCACCCTTCGAGCGTACAACACGACCCATGCAATAGCGATGGCGGTCAGCACAACTAGGGCAACAACGCGAAGCCAGAGCTGGGGATTACCCTGGATATTCAGAATTCCCTGAGCAATCAAAACATTGAAGGGATTGACCGTCGATGCGATATAGCCAATACGGGCCCCAACGAACACGATCATAAAGGCCGTAATGGAGTCATATCCCATGGCCATAACAATCGGCAACAAGATGGCAAAAAATGGAAGGGTCTCCTCCGCCATGCCGAACGTGCTACCGCCCAGCGCAAAAACCGCCATCAAAATTGGAATAATCAGGATGTCTTTACTCTTGAACTTCTTAACGATGCGCGCCACGCCGCTGGTGATTGCTCCAGTGGCAGTAATGACCTGAAAGGATCCGCCGACAATCAGAATAAAGGCAACGACCTCAACTGCCTGCTGAATTCCCACCGCAGGAGCCTCGAGTACATCGAACAGGCCTTGCTTCAGGTCGACCTCAGCGCCGTCTTCGTCCGCATAAACCTTTTCAACGGACTCATATGTTCCAGCAACAGTGACCTCGCGTCCGTTGAGCTCCTGCCTCTCAAACGAGCCGGAGGGGACGATCCACGTAAGGGCTGCGGTCAACGCCATGAGAATGAAGATAATGGTGTAGACGTGCGGAATTCGTAGCCCACGTTTCTTTTGCACTTCGGCCATTATGCCTCCTTTAGTTTGCGGGTTTTCGATACGAGCTTTTCGCCGGCAACCTTATTATTCGGTTTTCACGCCAGTTGACATTAGATATTTATGCGAATGGATAGTATTAAAACGCAGACGGATTTTTATTGATATATAAGCTCAACTATGGAACTAAATTGATATTTTTTATCAATTTGTGACTTTCAATCAAGAGCTTAAGCCGTCCACCGATACCCACAACATACTCACTTAAACTTCTCCCAGCAGAACGATAATTGACATCAGTCATCATCCGAGTTAAAGCGAGCGTTCTAATGCCAATTCATATCACCAGCGAAATCGGCAAGATTAAACAGGCCCTTTTATATCGACCCGGTATCGAAACCCAAAACTATCCCGAAGGCCGCTTTGGCCAAGTTTTTAGCCTAAGACCATCGAGCAACCTATTTGACTTGGATAGAGCCCTAGCTGAGTGCGATGCCTATACCTCAGTGCTCGAGCATGAAGGCGTAGAGGTTCTGTATCTCGACCAACTTCTTACAGAAGCGCTTGACTCATGCCCCGAAGCTCGAGCATCTTTTGTCGATTCCTTTGTCGATGAATGCGGCGCGATTGGCACCGAGTTGCAGCAAGCAGTCCGCGAGCATCTTGAACACACCCAATCGGCGCAGGAGCTCGTCTCGGCATCGATTGGCGGCATCCGCCACGGGCAAGTTACATACTGCTTCGATGGCGGGGACAGACTCGCCGAATTAACCGGCGAGGCCTATGCTCCTGACGAACTGCTCGTAAGCCCATTAAACACCATGTGGTTCGTGCGCGACCCGGTAAGCACCATCGGCTCCGGCATCTCCTTCAACCACATGTATTGGCCTGAGCGCAATCGCGAAGTAGCGCTCTACCAAACGATTTTTAAATACCATCCCAATTTCAAGGACACGCCCTCGTTTTATCGTCACGATTCGACCTTCCATATTGAAGGGGGCGATATCATCAATCTTGATGCTCATAATGTCGCAGTCGGCATCTCTCAGAGAACCGAATCTGCAGCCATCGATATGCTCGCTCGCGCCCTCCTGTGGAACCCCGACTCGAGCATCGACGCCGTATGGGCAATTGAGGTACCCGAACGGAGCCTGTGCATCCATCTTGATACGTACCTAAGCCGTGTCGACTACGATACTTTTGTAGTCGACCCCCAGCTACTCGCAGAATCTCGCTCTTATCAGATTACGCGAAATCGAGTGGAGAATCTCTGCCAGATTCACGCCGTCGAAAAAGGAGTCAAGGAGGCACTGGCCGTCGCGCTCGGCATACCCGAGCTTCGTTTTATTCCCTGCGGTGGATCAAATCCCAATTTGACGGAAAAAGAGTGCACAAATAACGCGGCCAGCGTGCTGTGCCTCCGACCGGGCAAAGTCTGTGTCTATGAAGAGAATCAAGCGACGAACGCTGCTCTTGAACAGGCCGGAATCGATCTTGTTCCCATTTCCATACACGAGCTGACAAACGGCTTTGGCGGGCCCAACTGTTTGTGCTTGCCACTTAGGCGTGATGAATAACATGGCCCAAGGGGATAACATTAAATGCCTTAGAACCCGCGAAGGCTTGACGCAGCAGCAATTTGCCGACATTCTCGGCGTTACCAAAGAAACGGTATGTCGTTGGGAACGTGGACACACCGCCGTCAAGGTGTCGACTCTCGATAAGCTGACCGAGCTTTTCGATGTAACGTTTGATGAGCTCGCCGCAAGTAATGGCGGCCTTGCCTCTGCCGGCTTAAGCTCGCGGCCTGAGAAAAGCCCGAACGTGGCCCAAAACGAAGAATGCGAAATCTATAAAATCGTACGCCGCAACGGTGGCTTTAGCCTTAAGAAAAGTGGGCGCACCTTCGTTCCAGGACCCGTACTTGAAAGGCACCCGGGAGGCTTTCTAGTTCAGATGAACGGCAGCGGCATGTCACGCTGCTATCCACAAAGCAGCGTTCTGCTGGTCGATCCTGTTGCTAAACCGTGGAACGGATGCACCGTCGTTGCCATGGTAGACGCATCAGCCATAGTTATTCGGCGATATGAAATCCGAGGGAACACGATTGCACTGTCAACGTATTCCTATTTGACAGAAGAACCCGACTTCACTCTGGACAGGCGTCGCCTTCGTATCTTAGGTGTCGTCGTTTGGTTTCAGGCGACTCACGATCTAACGTACTAGCCTCTTAGTCGTAAATCCCCAGGTGCCGTGCTTGCCCGCGGCAAGAGCGTCCCTTTTGTCTAGTCGTTTAAGAACGTCCCCAATGACTAGGTGAATAGCAAAAGCCCCGCAGTCGGAGCGGACTGCGGGGCTCATGAAGAGAGGCTAGTTTGCGGGCGCCTTGCCTGGCGCCCACGAGAGAGGCAATGGAGTAGAGGCTACTCGTGGATGCGGGTACCGGAGAGGCCGGCCATGGTCTCGGCGGCCTTGTCCAGAGCGCCGATGATGCAGGTGCGGCCCTTGCGGGAACGGGCGAACTTGATGGCAGCGCGGACCTTGGGCTCCATGGAACCCTTGCCGAACTGGCCCTCGTCGGCCAGGCGCTCGGCCTCGTCGGCGGTGATGTCCTCGAGCTCCTCCTGGTTGGGCTTGCCGAAGTTGATGGCGACGTGCTCGACGGCGGTCAGCAGGAACAGGACGTCGGCGTCGCAGTCCTCGGCCAGCAGCTCGCCGCCCAGGTCCTTGTCGATGACGGCGGGGACGCCCTTGTAGCAGCCCTTGTTCTCGTAGTCGCGGACGACGGGGATGCCGCCGCCACCGCAGGCGATGACGATGAACTCGTTGTCGAGCAGGTTGAGGATGGAGTCGGCCTCGACGATCTTCTTGGGATCGGGGGAAGCGACGACGCGACGCCAGCCGCGGCCGGAATCCTCGACGAAGACCTTGGAGGGGTCCTCGGCCATGAACTCCTTGGCCTGCTCCTCGGTGTAGAAGGGGCCGATCGGCTTGGTCGGGTTCTTGAACGCGGGGTCGTCGGGGTCGCACTCGATCTGGGTGACGACGGTGGCGGCGTGCCAGCGCTTATAGCGCTTGTGCATCTCGCGGCCAATGCCCTGCTGCAGGTGATAGCCGATGTAGCCCTGGGACATGGCGCCGCACTCGGGCAGCGGCATCTCGGGGGTGCCGATGGCATCGTGGGCGGCGGCGAAGGCGTTCTGGATCATGCCGACCTGCGGGCCGTTGCCGTGGGTGATGATGATCTCGTTGCCCTGCTCGATCAGGCCGAGAAGAGCGTGAGCGGTGTTGCTCACGGCCTCGATCTGCTCAACGGGGTTGTTGCCGAGGGCGTTGCCGCCAAGGGCGACGACGATACGATCGGGCTTGCCAAGAGGCTTAGACATTGCTGGAATCCTTTCTGTAAAAGGCCTACAACCCATTAATAACCTGCGTCCGTGCGATACGCGAGTTTATTAAGGTTTATATTCTCTTTATCGCTCATTTTATTCATTTTGAAAATAG
>USHR01000035.1 GCA_900554495.1 uncultured Collinsella sp. | reverse complement strand
GCTGTGGCCCAGCACGCGGCCCAGCACTCCGTAGGGGCGGGTTGCGGCGGTATCGGTCATCTAGAGCACCTCCGTGTAGCTGCCAAAGTAGGTGAAGCTCTCGCACACGTCGTCGATAGAATCGAGCAGGTCGTCGAGGGCCTTGCTGCCAAAGGGGCAGTCCAGATCAAAGTAGAACATAAACTCAAAGTCGCGGCCGGGGATGGGGCGGCTCTCGAGCTTGATGAGGTTGATGTTGAGTGCGTAGAAGCGCTCGAGCACGCGATAGAGGGCGCCCGGCTCGTTGGCCGTGGTGATCATGAGCGAGGTGCGATTAGCGCCGGGGTAGACGCGCGGCTCGCGGCTGATGACGACAAAGCGCGTGTAGTTGTTGTCCGAGTCTTGGATATTGGGCTCCAGCACCTCGAGGCCATACAGCGTGGCACAGCTGCGCGAGGCGATGGCGGCGACGTCGGTGCGCTCGGAGTTGGCGACCATCTCGGCCGACATGGCCGTGTTTGGGTACTTGGTGGCGTGCAGGTCGTGGGACTCGATAAAGCCGGCACACTGGGCAATGGCTTGGCCGTGGCTGTAGACCTCGCGCACGTCGGCGAGCTTAGTGCCGGGCTTGACGAGCAGGTTGTGATCGATCTTAAGGCGCAGTGAACGCACGATGTGGAAATCGAACTGGGCGAGCAGGTCGTAGACGGCGTTGACCGATCCGGCAGTTGAGTTTTCGATGGGCAGCACGCCAAATTCGCAAAAGCCGTCGCGTACGGCGCGCATAACGCCCTCGAAGGTCTCAAAGAAGGCGATATCGGGCACGTCAAAGAGCTTGCACGCGGCAATCTGGCTGTAGGCGCCCTCGACGCCCTGGCAGGCGACGGTGGCCGTCTGGGGGAAGGGCGTGTCAAAGGCTGCGGCCGTGGCATGGGCTTTTTGCGACACCGTGATGCCCTTGAGCTCGTTGATGTAGCGCTGCTGCTCGGCCTTGCTCATGCTCATGAGGAGACGGAACAGGGTGATGGTCTGCGCCTCGTAGCGCTCGGGCGCGCGGCTGGCGAGGTTATTGAGCTTGGAGCGCTCGCGGGCGGGGTCGAAGACGGCCTTGCCCATCTCGATTTTTGACTTGGCGACCTCGGTGGCAATGTCCATACGCTCGACAAAGCTGTTGAGGAGCGTGGTATCGATGCCGTCGATGGCCTGGCGGATGTCAGCAAGGTCCATGGGGACCCCTTTCACGTGTCGGTGATTTTTCTGGGACGGGGATTAAAAAATCATTAGGTACACAATGATTTTTTAATCCCCGTCCCAGAAAAATCACTGGGTGGGCGTGGGGGCCGGAGTTGGCCCCCAGAGATTTTTAGAGCTGGCCTGCGTCCTCGAGGAGAGCGTCCCAAATCGCGAGGGCGGCGGCTGCTTCGGCTACGGGGACGGCTCGGGGGACGATGCAGGGATCGTGGCGGCCGTGGACCGAGAGCTCGGCATTTTCCATGGCGTCCATGTCTACGGTCTGCTGCTCGCGGCCAATTGAGGGCGTCGGCTTTACGGCCATACGCCACATGACGGGCGCGCCGGTCGAAATACCGCCCAGGATGCCGCCGGCGTTGTTGGATTCAACCTCGATCTCGCCCGACTCTGCATCGATGCGATACGGATCGTTGTTCTCGCTGCCGCGCATGGCGGCGACGGCAAAGCCCATGCCAAACTCCACGCCCTTTACGGCGGGGATGCCAAAGGCGATCTGTGCGATGCGGTTCTCGATACCGTCGAACATGGGGTCGCCGATGCCCGCAGACAGGCCGTAGATGCCGCACTCCACGATGCCACCGATGCTGTCGAGCTCGTCGCGCGCGGCCAGTATCTCCTCGCGCATGCGGCCGGCGGCGGCGGCGTCAATGCAGGGCAGGTCGTTCGTAAGGATCGCCTTGCGGTCCGCCTCGCGATAGACCATATCGTCCATCGGCAGGTCGGAGATACCGCCGATCTGCGCGACGTGCGCCATCACCTGAATGCCGTGGGCCTCGAGCGCCTGCAGCGCGATCCCGCCGGCGATGCACAAGGGCGCCGTTAGGCGGCCGGAGAAATGCCCGCCACCAGCGACATCGTGCATGTTGTGATACTTAACACGCGCAGGGAAGTCCGCATGTCCGGGACGGGGCTTGCGGCGTAGCTCGGAGTAATCCTTGGAGCGCGTGTTGGTGTTCTCGATAATCGCGGCAATGGGCGCGCCGGTGGTATGTCCATCGACAACACCGGCGATGATGTGGGCGGCGTCGGCCTCGCGGCGCTTGGTTGCGGTCTCGTCGCGGCCGGGGGCGCGACGGTCAAGGAAGGCTTGCAGCTCCTCCTGGTCAACGGCGATACCTGCCGGAATGCCATCGAGCGAGCAGCCGATAGCGGGGGAGTGCGACTGGCCGAAGATGCTTAAGTGCAAGACGTTGCCAAAGGTCGAGGACATGCTATTCCTCCTCGAGCGTGACCTTGCCGCCCAGCAGGCGGTAGTGGTCGAAGAAATCGGGATAGGACTTGTTGACGGCCTCGGCGCCGTGGATCACGACCTCGCCGGTGGCGCGGCTCGCGGCGATGGCGGCCATCATGGCGATGCGGTGGTCGTTGTGCGAATCGACCTCACCGCCGGTGAAGGCATCGACACCCTTGATGATGAGGTCGTCGCCGGCAATACGCACCTGCGCGCCCAGCGCGGTGAGCTCGCGGGTGGTGGTGACCAGGCGGTCGGATTCCTTGATGCGCAGACGGGCGCAATCGCGGATAAAGGTGCGGCCCTGTGCCAGCGAGGCCACGGCCGAGATAACGGGCACCAGGTCGGGAATGTCGTGGGCGCTCATCTCAAAGCCGGCGAGCTTGTCGGACTGCACGGTGGCGGCGTTGGTGGAGCGCACGATGCGGGCGCCAAAGCGCGAAAGCGCGGCAAGCACGTTGCGGTCGCCCTGTGCGGAGCTCAGCGACACGCCCTCGACGGTGATGGGGTCGGTGCCGATGGCGCCGGCGCACAGCCAAAAGGCGGCGTTGGACCAGTCGCCCTCGACGGCTACGCTGCCGGGCGTGCGGTACGAGCCGCTGCTCACGCGGAAGTTCGTGACTTCGGGCTGGCCGTCCTTGGCCGGAATACGTTCGACGTTGACCTCGACGCCAAAGGCCTTCATGGCCTGGATCGTCAGGTTGATGTAGGGGCGGCTCTCAATGAGGCCGGTCACCTGCACGCAGGAGGGCTTGGCCAGTAGCGGGGCTGCCAGCAGCAGGCCGGAGATGTACTGCGAGCTCACATTGCCCGGCAGCACAAAGGTGCCCGGGCGCATGCGGCCGCTCGTCTTGAGCGGAAAGCCGCCCAGACCCTGCAGGTCGCAGCCGGCGGCGATAATCTCGTCCGAGAGCGGGGACAGCGGGCGGGCGCCCAAGCGTCCCTGACCCACAAAAGTTGCTTCTGCGCCCAGCGCGCAGGCGACGGGCAACATAAAGCGGAGCGTGGAGCCGCTTTCGCCGCAGTCGAGCGTTCCGCCGGCAAGTGCCTTGAGCAGGCCAAACTCAATACTCTTCATAGTGGGATGGACCTGGAAGCCATCCTCGACGGTCTCGATGCGAGCGCCCAGTGCCGTAAGGCAACGCACCGTAGCCTCGATGTCGGCGCAGGTGGTGTTGCAGGTAACGTGCGTCTCGCCGTTGGCAAGCGCGGCGCAGATGATCAGGCGATGCGCCATCGACTTGGACGCGATGGCGGGAACGGTGCCCTTAAGCGGGGACGGGGTGATGCGGGCTAGCATGCGGATGCGTCTCCCTTCTGGCCGAGGCCCTCGGCAATGAGTTCGTGGAAAGTGGAAAGCGGCGTGCGGTCGATGCTGCAGCGGCCAATGCCGTGCGGAATCACCAGGTCGATGGTGTCGCCCGCGCGCTTCTTGTCGTGGAGCGCCTCGGCAAAGACGGCATCGGCATTGAGGTCGCAGCGGGTCTTGAGGCCGTGGCGGGCGCAGAGCTCCTCAATACGGCCGGGCAGTGCAGCATCGCAAACGCCGTGCAGGGCCGCGGCGCGCGTGATGATGCCCATGCCGATCGACACGCAGTTGCCGTGTCCGAGTTCAAAGTGCTCGCAGGCCTCGACGGCGTGTCCGGCGCTGTGTCCAAAGTTGAGGAGCTTGCGCTGGTTGGTTTCGCGCTCGTCGGCGACGACCACGGCGCGCTTGATGTCGATATTGCGGGCGATGATGAGCGCTACGCGGGCCACATCGCGGTTGAGTAGCTCAAGCGTAAGCGGGGTCTTCTCCAGTTCGGCGAAAAGCTCCGGGTCGGCGATCACGGCGTGTTTCACAACCTCGCCGCAGCCGTCGGCGAACTGCTCGGGCGTGAGGGTGGCCAGGCACCCCACGTCGGCGATAACCACGCTCGGCTGCCAAAAGGCACCGGCCAAGTTCTTGCCTGCAGCCAGGTCGATGGCGGTCTTGCCGCCCACCGACGAATCCACCATGGCGAGCAGGCTCGTCGGGATCTGCACAAACTTGCAGCCGCGCATGTAGGTGGCGGCCACAAAGCCCGCCACGTCGCCCACGACACCGCCGCCGAGTGCCACGATCACGTCAGAGCGCGAAAGCTCGTGCTCGGCTACAAACTCCAAAATGGCAACATAGGTTTCGGCGCGCTTATGGGCCTCGCCGGCCTCGAAGGTGCAGATGCTCACCTCGTAGCCTGACGCCTCCAGGCTCTGCTTAACGGGCATCTGGTAGAGCGGGCCCACGTTGGTGTCCGTCACGATGACGGCCTTGGTGCCGCCAGCAGTGGCGCGCACGAGCGGTCCCGCCTGCTCCAGCAAAAACGTGCCAACATGCACCTGGTAGGGGCGTGCAGTGTCGATATCGATGGTAATCGCCATAAGCTTCGGTCCTTCCGACCTGGCGTGATAGGTGGTTTAGTGGGAGGCCTCGTCGTCGAGCGCGCGCTTGATACGGTCGCCCTCGGCAAGGAGGTTCTCCAGATAGCGCTGGTCGTGGTCTTTGAGCGCTCGGCTGTAGGCTCCGAGTGCCTCGATCAGATGGTCAATCTCGAAGGCGAGCGCGTCGGCGTCGTCGATCATGAGTTCCGACCACATCTGGGGGTTGAGGTGCGCCACGCGGGTAAGGTCGCGGTAGCTACCGGCCGAAAAGCCGTGGTGGACCTGGGCGGTCGGACTCTTTACGTAGGCGTTGGATACCACGTGCGCAAGCTGGCTCGTGAAGGCGATGACGCGGTCGTGCTCGGCGGCGCTGGTCACGCTGAACTTGCCAAAGCCCAAGGGGCGCACCATCTCGCGCACCTGGCCCAAAAGCTCCAGCTTGAGCGCATCGTCCACTGCGGGCGGCACGAGCACGAGCGGCGCGCCCTGGAACAGGTCGGCGCGGGAGTGCGCATAGCCCGAGTACTGCGTGCCCGCCATGGGGTGCGCGCCCACAAAGTAAAAGCCGTGCTCGCGGGCAAGCTCAAAGGCCCGCTCACACACAATGCCCTTGACGCCCACGGTGTCGATCACCACAGGACCCATGATGGCGTCGGTGTCGGTGGCGTCGGCGAGTGCCTGTGCATGCGCCTCGAGCCACTCGATGCAGGCCTCGGGGTAGCAGGCCAGGACGATGATGTCGCATTCGCCGAGTGTCTTGTCGTTGAGCTCTCCGGCAACAGTGCCCATGCTGGCGGCCGTCATGACATCGTCATCGGGGTCCCAGGCCAGCACGCGGACGCCCGCCTGTGCATAGCCGCGGGCAAAGCTACCGCCGATGAGGCCCAGGCCGACGATACCGGCGCACTTGGGGCCGCCCTGGTTAACGCGCGCGTTTCTCACCGTACCCATGGGTTACTCCATGGTCTCTTGGCAGACAACCTCGCGGATGGCTCGGATGCGGCGCATGGTGTCGTCGAATTGATCGGGGGTGAGGGCCTGGGCGCCGTCGGACCAGGCGCGGCTCGGCTCGTCGTGGACCTCGATCTCCAGGCCGTTGGCACCGCAGGCGGTCGCGGCGAGCGCCATGGGCTCAACGTAGCGGGTGTAGCCGGTGGCGTGGCTGGGGTCGGCGACGACGGGCAGGTGCGACAGGTGGTGCAGCACCGGCACGGCGTTGAGGTCGAAGGTATTGCGGGTACGGGTCTCGAAGGTGCGGATACCGCGCTCGCACAGGATGACGTTGTCGTTGCCCTCGCTCATGATGTACTCGGCGGCCATAAGCAGCTCGTCGATCGTGCCGGACATGCCGCGCTTGAGCAGGATCGGGGTCTTGGTCTTGCCGACCTCCTTGAGCAGGGGGAAGTTCTGGGCGTTGCGGGCGCCGATCTGCATGACGTCAATCTTCTTGTCCAAGAAGACCTGCACGTCGCGCGGGTCCATGATCTCGGTGACGATCGGCATGTCGAGCTCGGCAGACGCCTCGCACAGCAGGTCGAGGCCGGCGGGGCCCATACCCTGGTAGGCGTAGGGGGAGGTGCGGGGCTTGTAGGCACCGCCGCGCAGCATCGTGGCGCCGGCGGCCTTTACGCGGCGTGCGATGCGAATGAGGTTCTCGCCCTCGACGGAGCAGGGGCCGGCGATGACTTGGAACTGGTCGCCGCCGATCTTGACGCCGTGGCCGCAGTCGATGACGGAGTCCACGGGGTGGAACTTGCGGTTGGCACGCTTAAAAGGCTCGGAGACGCGCTGCACGCGCTCGACGACATCCATGGACTCGAGCAGGAACGGGTCGATCTTGGTCGTATCGCCCACCAGGCCGATGATGGTCTCGTTCTCGCCGCGCGAGACATCGGTCTTCAGGCCTTTTTTCTCAATCCAGCTGACGATATGGCCGACGGCCTCGTCGCTGGCGCTCTGCTTTAAAATTGCAATCATGGTGTGCCTCTCACCTCGATGGATAACTTTTGCAAAAACGGCCCGCAATGCGAGCCGTGTATATATGGTGCATGAGAGTTTATACTATCTGACTCGCTTTTGCCTTCTAAAGTGGGCCGTTGCGCCGCGTCTCCCACGTAATTGCAAAGCTTTTTCTTTTATTTTGATAGCCCGTGGTGCACTTGGGTATAATGCCAAACGTTGGCCCTATTAGCTCAGGGGATTAGAGCGTCTGCCTCCGGAGCAGAAGGCCGTTGGTTCGAATCCAACATGGGGCACCATCGAACGTAAGACCGTCCGAACCTCGCATGGTCCGGGCGGTTTTTCTTATACCGACGCGACGTGATGGGACGTGGTATGGCAGCAACGGATATCGAGCGCGGACTCTCAACCGCCGAGGTCGAGGAGCGCATCGCCGCCGGTAAAATCAACCGCAACATGGAGCTCAAGACCAAATCGGTCAAAGAGCTCATCATCGAGAACCTCTGCACGCTGTTCAATTTGATCAACGTGATCTTGGCGTTCCTGGTCATTTTGACCGGTTCGTTTAAGAACCTGACGTTCCTGTTTGTGGTTTTTCTCAATACCGCTATTGGCGTCATTCAATCCATGCGGTCCAAGAAGATGGTCGATAAGCTCACGCTGCTGACCTCCAAGAAGGCCATCGCAGTGCGCGACGGCGCCGAGGTGGAGCTCGACCTGGACCAGATCGTGCTCGACGACATCATCCGCCTGGGGCGCGGCGATCAGATTCCCGCTGACGCCGTGGTGGTTTCGGGCGAGGCGCTCGTGAACGAGAGCCTGCTGACGGGCGAGAGCGACCTTATTAAGAAACAGCCCGGTTCCGAGCTCATGAGCGGCAGCTTTATCGACTCGGGCCTGCTGCGCGCCCGCGTGATCCATGTCGGCGCCGACAACTACGTGGCCAAAATCAATAACGAGGCCAAGTACGTCAAAAAGGTCAATTCCGAGATCATGAACGCGCTTAACGCCATCGTGCGCTTTGCGAGTATCATCATGATCCCGCTCGGTTTGGCGTTGTTTGCCTCGAGTGTGAGCGAGCTGTGGGATGCCGCGGGAACCCCGGGCGATAGCGCGCTTTCGTGGTGCTTCTCCGAGCTGTTGGCTGGTCATGTGCCTTCGTCGGCGCTGCTGTCCACGGTGGGCGCCCTGCTGGGCATGATTCCGCAAGGCCTGGTGCTGCTGACTTCGTCGGTGCTCGCCATCGCCACGGTGCGCCTGGCGCGTCGCAAGGTGCTGGCACAGCAGCTCTACTGCATCGAGACGCTCGCGCGCGTCGACGTGCTGTGCCTGGACAAGACGGGCACCATTACCTCGGGTCGTATGGAGGTCGAGGGCACGTATCCGCTGCCGGTTGAGGGCGTGAGCCTAGGCGCCGGCTCGGACGAGGCGACCGTTCCCGTCGATACCACGGTGCTCGATTTTGCGCTGGCTAACGTCGCGCGTGCGACTTCGGCCGATGCCAACGAGACCTGCCAGGCGCTTCTCAACTATTACGCCGATCGCCCGGTCGAGGTGTCCGAGCCGCTTTCGGTCATTCCGTTCTCGTCCTCCAAAAAGTGGAGCGGCGCGTCGTTTGCGCAGGGCTCCTATGTGATGGGTGCGGCGCAGTTTGTGCTTTCTGATCGTGTGTTTTCTCAGGTCGAGAATCGTGTCGCTGAGCTTGCCGATACCTGCCGCGTGCTCGTGGTGGCGCGCGTGGACGGCTTTACGCCCGATGGCGATATGGTGGGCGAGGCCGAGCCCGTGGGCTTTGTGACCATCCGCGATGAGATTCGTACCTCGGCGGCCGAGACCATCGGCTACTTTAACGAGCAGGCCGTGACCCTCAACGTGATCAGTGGCGACGACCCGCGTACGGTGTCGTCGATCGCGCGCGTGGTGGGCGTGCCGGGGGCGGACGCTTATGTGGACGCTACGACGCTCGATACGCCGGCCAAGCTCGATGCCGCAGTGGATCGCTACCACGTCTTTGGCCGTGTGACCCCGCAGCAGAAGCGCGAGCTCGTGCAGGCGCTCAAACGCCGCGAGCACACCGTGGCCATGACGGGCGACGGCGTCAACGACGTGCTGGCGCTCAAGGAGGCCGACTGCTCCGTCGCCATGGCGGCCGGTTCCGATGCCGCGCGCAACGTGGCCGAGATCGTACTCGTCGACAACGACTTTGCCTCGATGCCCGCCGTGGTGGCCGAGGGCCGTCGTTCCATCAACAACCTGCAGCGTTCGGCCTCACTGTTCCTGACCAAGACGCTGTTCTCGATGGGCCTGGCGGCGCTGTGCATCGCGTTGCCGCCGTACCCCTTCGAGCCCATCCAGATGACGCTCATCAACTTCTTCTGCATCGGCGCGCCGGGCTTTGTGTTGGGCCTGGAGCCCAACAATGCTCGCGTGAAAGGGTCGTTCCTGACGAACGTGCTCAAGCGGGCACTGCCGGCGTCGATTGCGGTCATTTTGGCCGCGGCGCTCGATATCTTTGTGGCGCGCGTGTTTGGCTTTAACCAGCTCACGCTGTCTACGATGTGCCTGCTTACGTCGTGCGCGGCGAGCGTCAGCCTGATCTGGCGTATCTCGCAGCCTCTCACGCCCTTACGTGTGGTGCTCTTTGTGTTTGTAGTCGTCGGCATCTTGGTGGGCGTTATCGGATTCCCGGAGCTACTGTCTATTGCCAACCTGTCGATGGGCCAGATGGTTATCTTGGCTGTCATCGTGGTCTTTACCTGCTCGGTGTTCTTTAAGCTCGCCACGATGATGGATTCGCTCAAGCCGCGTCGTCGTCATGCCGCAACTGGTTTTGGCCGCGGTGTGCGCGTCCGCCTGGGTCGCGGTGGCGGCAAGGTGAGCTCGACGGGTTCGACGGCCGAGCGTTTTGCCAAGCGCGTCGCCGCCGATATGGCGCAGCGACGCGAAGACCGCACCGCTCGCGAGGCCGAGGCCCGCGCACTCGAGGGCGTGGCCCAGGCCCAGCCCAAGAAAAAGAAGTCCACGGGAGCCAAGCGCTCCCGCGTGACCAAGTCCGCCCAAGGCATCAAAGTCTCGATGCCAAGCAAAAAGAAGAAGTAACTACGCGCCCTGGCGATGTTGAATTGGTGCCTTGCTCCTGTGGGGCCGTGGCGATGTTATGCTCTAACCTCGATTGTTTGAATTGCTTCGAAAAGAGGATGCCGTGATCTGCCCGCATTGCCTTAAGACTATCGAGGACGGCGCCTCGTTCTGCCCCTACTGCAACGCCTATGTGGGTCCGGGCGATGGCCCCGAGCACACCGAGTTCGTGTTCTGTGAGGGCTGCGGTGCCCGTCTTTCTCCGCATGATCGTACGTGCCCCAAATGCGGACGCCCCGCTCCGGGTATCCTCTCCGAGGACGCGGCCGCATCCGACCTGGCAGCGGGCCGCACGGCGGGCTTTCCGCGCCTAACGCAAGAGCAGATCGATACCGAGGTGCCTCATGCGCCGGCCTCTGCCGCTGCGGTGCTTTCGGACGCCGCCGACCCCAATGAGACCTGCGTGCTGCCGGCTTTCGATAAGGATTTCGGTATTCCTAAGGCCGATATCCCCACGCCCGTTTCCCTGCGTGACGATGCTCAAAAACCCAAGCGCAAGGTGCATCCCGACGAGGACGCCTATCACAAGCACAAGCGTCATATCCCTAAGCCGCTCATCGTCATCGCGGTCCTTGCTGTCGTTTGCGGCGGTGCCTATTGGTTCGTGACGGCCGATCCCATGGGTGTCATGCCTGGCTTCTACGACCAGTTTGGCCAGGCCGCGCAGACGACCTTCCCCACGCGCCAAAAGGGCGAGGCGACTGAGGACGATACCAAGCAGGACGATTCTGCCGAGGTGGTCCAGGAAGAAACCGTGCTCACCGATGATCAGCTCTATACCAGGCTCGACGGTCTGTATCAGACCATCGTGTCCTACGGTGACGAGGACCAGATCGGCGAGGTCATCGATTCCTTTAACAACGGCTATCTCCGAACGCCGCTGTCCACCCGTCAGGAGCTGTCGCAGAGTGCCTACGCCCTGCGCGACCAGATCAAAAAGACGCAAGATGAGCTCAACAACCTTAAGTATCAGGACGATACGGTCTATGCGGATGACATCGCCCACTTAAAGCAGCTTGCCGAGTGGATGTATGAGCGCGTCGACGTGATCTGCCAGAGCTGGGATATCTCGCTGGCCATTCCCGATGGCGAGTCGATGAGTTCCCACCAAAGCGAGATCCTGGCGCCCATCGCGCAGGGCGGCAACAGCGCGCTGAACCAGTACGACGCCAATGTGGGTTCCTGGAAGCCGCAACAGCGTTCCTAAAATTAGTTCGCCATAGTCGGCATAACCTACGTGCGCAATTGATGTAAGCGCATGCTTATTGCTACAATTCGTACAAATATGCTTTAAACGCACGAGGAAGGAACCACATGTTTGGTTTTAAGAAAGAGCTCTACACGCCCGAGTATCAGCTTGCCGGCGACGAGTGCGCCGTTATCGAGACGTCGAAGGGTACCATCAAGGTCAAGTTTGACGGCGAGGGCGCTCCCATTCATGTCGCGAACTTCTGCGAGCTTTCTACGATGGGCTTCTATGATGGCCTTAAGTTCCATCGCTATGTGCCCGGTTTTGTCATCCAGGGCGGCGACCCCAATACCCGCGATATGTCCGGCGCCGACGTCGCCGCTGGTCTTGAGGGCCCCGACGGCATGCCCGGTACCGGTGGCCCCGGCTACTGCATCAAGGGCGAGTTTGCCACCAATCCGCGCAACAGCCATGTCGATGGTGCCCTTGCCATGGCACGCTCCATGGACCCCGATTCCGCGGGTTCGCAGTTCTACTTCTGCCTGGGCGCCCAGCATAACCTCGATTCCGGTTACACCGTCTTTGGTACCACGGTCGAGGGTCTCGATGTGATTTCGCAGCTGCGTGCCGGCGACGAGATCGTCCATGTCGAGATCGTTCACGAGTAAAGGGGACTTCCTTGAATAGCCAGCTGATCCAACAGGGCCGCGCCGCTTACCGCGCGGGTGATTTTTCCGCTGCAGCCCAGATGCTTGGGGCGGCAAAGACTCCCGATGAGATTATGGGCGAGGCCGATCACCTTCGTGGCAACGCCTTGATGCACCTGGGCATGTATGCCGAGGCCGCCGAGGCCTACGCCGCTGCCCTCAATGACGGCACCTATGGCAAGCGCGGCGCGCTGCTCACCAACCGCGGCAAGGCACTCGCCGCCGTGGGCGACTACACGACGGCCGCTCAGGCGTTCTCTGCTGCTACGCAGGATGCTTCCTATGCCACGCCGTTCAAGGCCTATCTGGGCCTGGGTAACGCGCTGTTCCAGTCGGGCGACTATGCCAACGCGGGTACTGCCTTCCGTCAGGCTGCCATCGACGGCGCCAATCCGGCTCCTGCCGCCGCACTCGGCGAGCTTGGTCGTTGCTTCATTAAACTCGGCCGTCCGGCGGATGCCGTGGAGACCTACCGCACGGCTATCGACTTTGCCGGCCCCCGCGACGACACGCGTGCGCTCAACGCCGGCATGGGTCAGGCACTTTCTGCCGCCGGCCGCCCCTCCGACGCACTCGACGCCTTTAACGCCGCTACTGCCGATGGCATCTACCAGCTCACCTCCGAGCAGGCCGATGAGCTTGCCCGCGTTCACGATTCGCTTGCCGCGCTATCCGCCCAGACGGCTATGGCCACGGCTCCGGCGCCCGCGATGGACGCTCCTGCCGTCGATCCGCTCGATCCTACGGGCGCGACCGGTCAGTTTATGCCCGATCCCTCGGACACCGGTTTCTTTACGCTGTCCGAGTCCGAGATGGTCCAGCAGGACCGTCAGGATCGTAAGCAGGCCAAGGTCCGTCGTCGCCATCGCCACACGGGTCTCAAAGTCTTCATCGTGCTGCTTCTGCTCATTTTGATCGCCGCGGGCGGTCTGGGCTTTGCCTACACGCGCGGCTTTGGCTTCCCGTCTCAGGAATCTGTGGTTTCCGATCTGTTCCAGGCCGCCGGCGACGGTGACACCGCAAAGGCCGAGTCTTGCCTGGCCTCGAGCCTGTCCGAGGACGCTAAGTCGATGATCATCTCCTCGATTCCGCAGGGTGCCACCGTGTCCGTCGAGGGCATGGATCAGTCCATGACCGAGACGACCGCTAAGGTGAAGGCATCGCTGTCCAAGGGCGGCGAGCAGGAGTACACCGTCAAATTCGTGCGCTCCGACAACCATATCGGCTGGGCCGTTTCCTCGCTCGATATGGATTTCTCGGCTGCTGACAACCAGTAGTGACCTTATGGGATTTAGCTTTGCCCGGCGCTTCACCGCAAGTGAGGTGCCGGGCTTGCGCTAGTATGATGAGCTAGTAGTTTTCCAGCAATCATCCAACACATCAGGAGTTGCGTTGTTTTCTTTG
>USHR01000034.1 GCA_900554495.1 uncultured Collinsella sp. | reverse complement strand
CCGAGTACATCGAGTTTGTCAACGAGCCCAACGGCCTCATCTCCATCGAGCTCAAGAACATCGGGTCAATTGAGAATCGATAAACTGCGCTTGGACGCTGCAAAAAATAAAGGCCGAAGCCTTTTGGGACTTCGGCCTTTTTTGTTTTCGGCTTGGTTGCTGACATTGCGCCGCAGGTTGAGCTCACGTCAGCGAAAATGCCCCTAGGCGAGCAAGGTGACGCGAAAGAGGAGGGAAGCGTACTTCGGTACACGACCGACGATTGAACGTCAGATTGTCGCTTAGGGGCATTTGCAGCGTCGAGCCGTTATGCGGTTTGGTAAAACCGCGTAACTTCTACAGCTGGCGCAGACCTTCCTCGAGACCGGTCTTGCTGTTGGTCTTCTCGTCGCGCATCTTGATGACGCGGGCGGGGACACCGGCCACGACGGCACCGGCGGGGACGTCCTCGACGCACACGGCGCCGGCGGCAACGACAGCGCCCTTGCCTACGTGCACGCCCTCCAGAACCACGGCGTTGGCGCCGATCATGACATCGTCCTCGATGATGACGGGCGTGGCGCTTGCGGGCTCCACGACGCCCGCCAACACGGTGCCGGCGCCGATGTGGCAGTTCTTGCCCACGGTGGCGCGACCGCCCAGCACGGCGCCCATATCGATCATGGAACCCTCGCCGATAACGGAGCCGATGTTGATGATGGCGCCCATCATGATGACGGCACGGTCGCCGATCTCGACGCGGTCGCGGATGATCGCGCCCGGCTCGATGCGGGCGTTGATGCCCTTAAGGTCGAGCATGGGCACGGCGGAGTTGCGGCAATCGTTTTCAACGTCGTAGTAATCGATGGAATCGGCGTTGGCGTCCAGGATGGCCTTAAGCTCATCCCAGTCGCCAAAGACGGTCTTGCCACGACGACCGCCGTAGACATGTGCGTCGCCCCAGGCAACCTTCATGCCCGGCTTCTCGCGCACGTACAGCTTGACGGGCGTCTTTTTGGGCGCGGTGGCGATGTAGTTGATAATCTCCTGTGCATCCATCTCGGCTGCGTTGCTCATATGCTGTCTCTCCTTTGAGGGGGTATGGTTGATAACTAGTTAGGCGAACATGACCTGGTCGAAGGTGTAGAAGCCGGGGTCGCGGGTGATGAGCTTTTGGGCTGCTGCCAAGGCGCCGTTGACGAAGATCTGACGGCTCGTGGCGCGGTGGGTGAGCGTGACCTCCTCGTCCTGGCCAAAGAAGCTCACCTCGTGCACGCCGGCGACGGTGCCGCCGCGCAGCGAGTGCATACCGATTTCCTTGGGATCGCGTGCTCCGCACATGCCCTCGCGGCCATAGACGGGGTGGTAGCCTGCCTCGGGCTCGGCTTCGACGACGGCGTCGAGCAGTAGCTTGGCAGTGCCGCTGGGGGCGTCGACCTTTTGGTTGTGGTGCGTCTCGACGATTTCGCAGTCAAAGCCGGGCAGCTCGCGTGTAGCCTGCGCTACCAGATGGCGCAGGGCTGCGATACCGATGGAGTAATTGCCCGAGTGCATAACGCGGGTGTTCTGGCCCAGCTCACGCAGGCGGTCCATCTGCTCGGGGGTGTAGCCTGTGGTGCCTGAGACCAACGCCGCGCCCGTGCGCTCGACATAGGCGACGACGGCATCGAAGGTTACGACGTTCGAGAAGTCGATGATGACGTCGGCCGCCGGTGCGCTCTCGAGCTCGGACAAGTCGAAGCCGATCTGGGCGACGATGTCAAAAACGGGCTGCCCAGCGGCGTCGACAACGCCCTCGGCGGTAGTTCGGATGAGCGAGCCCATGCGGCCCGTTCCCATAATGACGGTCTTAATCAAGCAGACCAGCTCCCTTCAGAGCATCGGTAAGTGCGGCTCGCGTGTCGTCTGCCATGGGGCACAGCGGCATACGGTAGTTTGCCTCGATCATGCCCATCTGGGCGAGCGCTTCCTTGACGGGGATGGGGTTGACCTCGCTAAAGAGGGCATTGATGAGCGGCTGGCCGGCAATCTGGATATCGCGGGCGCGCGCTACGTCGCCGTCCAGATAAGCGCGGCACATGTCGTGTACGAGCTGCGGCTGCACGTCGGCCCACACGCTGATGGTGCCCGAAGCGCCCAGGCTCATGAGCGGCACTGTGAGTGCATCCTCGCCCGAGTACATGCGGAAGTCATCGGACAGCAGGTGGGCGATCTTGGCCGCGTAGGCGACGTTGCCCGAGGCCTCCTTGATGCCCATGATGTTGGGGTGCGCGGCTAGGCGCTCTACGTTGCGCTCGCTGATACCGCAGCCGCAGCGGCCGGGGATGTTGTACAGGATGCAGGGGATGTCAACGGCATCGGCGACGGTCTTAAAGTGCTGATAGATACCCTCTTCGTTGGACTTGTTGTAGTAGGGGGTAATGAGCAGCAGGCCGTCGGCTCCCAAGCCCTGGTAAGTAAGCGACTTGGTGAGCATGGTCTGCGTGGAGTTGGAGCCCGAGCCGGCGATGACGGGGACGCGTCCTGCAACATGCTTGACCACGGCGGCGACGACGGAGTTGTCCTCGTCATCGGTCATCGTGGCGCTCTCGCCGGTGGTGCCCAGGGTGAGAATGGCGTCGGTGCCATTTTGCAAGTGGAAATCGATAAGGCGCTCGAGCGCGTCAAAGTCGACACTGCCGTCCTTTTTAAACGGCGTAACCAGGGCGACGATTGAGCCCTCGAGGTTGCGGATGTCCATGTTCTTCTCCTTCGCCTCCGCGATCTGGATGCGTTTGTTCCATTGAGCTGCGACTGCCAGGCGCTCGTCTTCGGCGCGACGGCGGGCACTTTCGGCGCGCGACTTGGCCAGCAGCTCTCGGCCGCACGGCAGCACGTCGAGCGTGGCAAAGTAATCGCCCGGGCGCTCGGCGCGGCGGATGAGGTTGGCCGCGCCATCGGGGCGCAGCAGGACCTCGGCCGAGCGCAGCCGTCCGTTGTAGTTGTAGCCCATGGAGTAGCCATGCGCACCGGTATCGTGGATTACAAGCAGGTCACCCATGTCGATATGCGGCAGCTTGCGATCGATAGCAAACTTGTCGTTGTTCTCGCATAGGTTGCCCGTGATGTCATAGGTGTTCGTGACGGGCGCCGTGGCCTTGTCGGCGCCGCCCGGCTGACCCATCACCGTAATGTGGTGGTAGGCGCCATACATGGCAGGGCGAATCAAATCGACGGCGCTTGCATCGACACCGATATAGTCCTTGTAGATCTGCTTCTCGTGGATAGCCTTGGTGACCAGGCAGCCGTAGGGGCCCATCATAAAGCGGCCCATCTCAGTGCAGATGGCCACATCGCCCATGCCGGCGGGAACCAGGATCTCGTCGTATGCCGCGTGTACTCCCTCGCCGATGGCGTGAATGTCGTTGGCCTGCTGCTCGGGCAGGTAGGGGATGCCGACGCCGCCGGACAGATTGATGAAGGCGACGTGTGCGCCGGTCTCGCGCTCCAGGCGTACGGCAAGCTCAAAGAGGATGCGCGCGAGCTTGGGGTAGTAGTCGTTGGTGACGGTGTTGCTGGCAAGGAATGCGTGGATGCCAAAGTCCTCGGCGCCCTTGGCCTTGAGCATGCGGAAGGCTTCGAAGAGTTGCTCGGTGGTCATGCCATATTTGGAGTCGCCCGGGTTGTCCATGATGCCGTTGGAGAGCTGGAACAGGCCGCCCGGATTAAAGCGGCAGCTGACCGTCTTGGGAATGGGCCCCGCAACGCGCTCAAAGAACTCGATGTGGCTGATGTCGTCAAAGTTGACGATGGCGCCCAACTTGTCGGCGAGCTCAAAGTCGGCAGCCGGCGTGTCGTTGGACGAGAACATGATGTCGTGGCCGGTGATGCCCAGCGAGCGGGCGATCATGAGCTCGGTATAGCTCGAGCAATCGCAGCCGCAGCCGTATTCGTTGAGAATGGAGATGAGCGCCGGGTTGGGATTGGCCTTGACGGCAAAGTATTCCTTAAAGCCCGGGTTCCATGCAAAGGCGTCGCGCACTTCTTGCATGTTGCGGCGGATGCCCGCCTCGTCGTATAGATGAAACGGCGTGGGGAACTGCTCGACGATATGCTCGAGCGTCTCCTTGTCCACAAACGGCTGCTTTGCCGCATATGCCTCGTTGGGGGTCAATGCCATGTCCCGTAAACCTCGCTATCCAGACGGCGCCATCGGCGCATCGAATCCGCATAGCGTGGACCCCATGTCCGGATAGCGCTCCCGCATTGCTGCAGACAGTCCTGCGGGTGTTTCCCGCAGGCCCACCAGGTTGTTCGTGCCCGAAAAACCCAGTTCGGCGGGTTTCGCCTCCCCACGGGGTCAAAGTCTGCCGACTCGCCCGCGGATCTTCGTGCCCGCGCCTCTATCAAGTGGTAAAGACCCTACCACGTTGCACTTTACCAAACAAGAGTATTCGTATATAACGTTTAAAAAATGCAGGGATATGCTGGAAATAAGGGCGTCATAATTCTGCATCACAATAGTGTGTGAATGGATATGCCCCATGAAAGGACCCTTTATGACCGAGCTCCAAGAACTTCGTCGCTATCGGCGCGATCTGCATCGCATTCCGGAGCTCGATTTCGATCTTCCGCAGACTATCGCCTATATCGAGGGCGTGTTGGCGCCGCTCGCTTGCGAGGTGACCCATCCGTGCCCCAGCTGCGTCTGTGCTTTCTTCGATGCCGGCACGGGCGCCGCGCATGCTACGGCGATTCGCGCCGATATGGACGCGCTGCCCATCGCGGAGGCAACTGGTGCGGCCTTTGCCTCGACCCATCCCGGCAAGATGCACGCTTGTGGACATGACGGACACATGGCTATGGCACTTGCCGCCGCGACGTATGTCGACCGAGCGATTCGTGAGCAGCCGGGCGCCATCAAGCGCAACGTGCTCATTGTGTTCCAGCCTGCCGAGGAAACGACCGGTGGTGCCAAGACGGTGTGCGAGAGCGCCATGTTCGAGCGCTACGGGGTGGATCGCATCTTCGGCTTCCACGTGTGGCCCGATCTGCCCGCCGGCATGTTGGCGAGCTGCTCCGGTCCGTTGCTGGCGCGTTCGAGCGAGACGCATATCCATATTCACGGAACGAGCATCCATATCGCTAAGACCTATGGCGTTCCGATCGAGGAGTCGCACGATGCGGCGCTGGCGGCTGCCAAGTTCTTGGTTGCCGAGCGCAAACTGATGGATGAGCTGGGCGCCGATGAACCCTGCATTGGTAAGTTCGGCCTGCTGCAGGCCGGCACCGTCTGCAATGCGGTGGCGGGGGAGGCCCATGTTGCGGGCAGCCTGCGCGTGTTTACGGACGGTATGTTCGACCGTGCGCGCGAGGGCGTGCGCCGCGTGTTGGACGAGGCCTGCGCCGCAACAGGCTGTACGTACGATCTCGACTTTGCCGAGGGCTATCCGCCAGTCGATAACGACCCCGAGCTGTTCGCCCGCATTGCGCCTGCCTTGTCCGAGCTGCAACTTGTGGACGAGCCGCTGCTGATCGCCGAGGATTTTGCGTTCTATCAGCGCCATCTGCCGGGCGTGTTCTTCTTGCTGGGCACGGGCGTGCCGGAGGGTCAAGAAAACCCGAGCGATTCGGATGGCTGTCCCGCCTATGCCACGAGCGCCCTTCACACTGATACCATGCTCTTTGACGAGGAAATCCTGCTCAAAGGCCTTGATGTTTACAAGCGATTGCTTTTGCTTGGTTAATCGACGCGGGCTCATGCTCTCGAAAATACGAACAAACGTACGCTATAATAGAGATGTAAGTCTATAGAAACGTTTGACGTTATTAACGTAAGGCGATACTATGATTGCATCGTAATGAGCGCTATCGGGTCTGTTTTGAGTGGAGACAGGGGATGGCTTGGAATGTCGAAATCATCGATTATCACAAGTGACGAGACTGCGCTCGATTTGCTGCCGCCGGTGACTCCTGGCGAGCTCCTCAAAGAGGATTTTCTTGTCCCTATGGGTATTTCTCAATATCGCCTCGCCAAGGAGACCGGGATTCCGGCCCAGCGCATTGGGCAGATTATCTTGGGAAGGCGTCGTGTGACGGCCGACACCGACCTTCGCCTTTGCCGCTACTTTGGCCTGACGGATGGTTATTGGCTGCGCGCCCAGATAGCGTTTGATCTCGAGGCGGAGAAGAGGCGCATCGAACCGGAACTGGATAAGATCGTTCCTGTTCAGCAGGCTATCGCATTGTAGTGTTCAAAGATGTTGAGGTTGGAGTGACGATGGGGCGACGCCGACAATCTGCCGTTTATAGTCCCGGTGGGTGTGGATGCGGCTTGCTACTGCTTCCAGTTATTGCTGTGAGCATTGGCGTGATGTTTGCGCTTGCCGGGTTGGCAGCAGCGGCACTCGTGCTGTTGATTGTGGCTATTGGCGTGACGATTTGGCTCTGCCGCAATCGCGAGCAACGCCGTGCCGACGGTAAAACCAATGTTGGCTGGACTATCTTTTTGGTCGTCGCCTACCTATTGAGCATCAGTTATTTGGCCTTCTTTATCCTGTTAATGATCAGCACCTTTACCGGGGAATCCGTCACGGTGGGGTAGGCTTCGATGAACCTCTTGAGGATGAGGCGAGGGGGCGGACTCTGAATGAACAGCGCTCCACGTCAATATGTTTCATTCGTTGTGTAGCAATCCGAATGTGCAAGCGTTTGGCGTGAGGGTGCCGCCGACAGCAACACGGGGATGCGGGCCGCAATCGTCAGCCCCCATGCCACCTCATCGCAAAAGCGCGTCAACGTCGCGCCTGACCAGGGTCATTTCCTGCTCGAGTTTGTAGGCTCGCTCGATTTTTTACATTTCATCAGTTCTGTTTTTCATAGCGTCAGCTATTGGCTTTACGAGTGGAAATGAAAGTTCTATAGCTATAGTATGGTTATGTCTTGGTTCTTCATTTCTTTGCTTGGGTTCGACTCATAAGAAAAAGGAAAACAATACAGATGATAAATAATTTCCTGCTTGTATTGTTGGAAAATCGGAATTTCAGGAGGTGTTTTTATGCCACAAATGAATAAGGGAGGAAAATTTATTTTCGGGAAATCACTCATTCGGACGGATGGAACATTGCGGATTCCACCGCAGGCAATGGAAGAATATCACATTGCAGATGAAGGAAAAGTATATCTTTTTACCGGAAGTAAGATTACCGGTGGCTTCTGCGTCACCCGGAAAGGCCTTTTGCATCCGTCAAAGCTTGGTCACATTTTGGACGATACTCCACCGTTGCTTGACTACTCAGCAGGTTCTGGCGAATTTATTAAATACAAGGGGCGTTCCTACTGCTGGATAGAGATTTCACAGGAGGGGCAAATTCTTCTTACGAAGAAAATGATGGACTTTTTGAAGGTGAGACCCGGAATGGAGCTGCTCTCTATCCGCAGTAGCGACATCGCGTTTACGATGGGAGCTAAAGGACCGCTATTGGAAAAAGCAGAGAACTATGACGGTGAAATTCCACTTTTTTAAGTGTAACAATTCCAGTTTATAAAATTAAGAACGATGTTGGCAAGCCTCGAGGTGTCATCGGCGGTGGACACGCGCTTCATGCTCTTCTATATGGCAACCTTAGCTCTCAGCTAATGAATTCAAGTTTAATCCTTCCTACGATGTGCTGTGTGCCGGCGCGGTAGCCGGATCGTAGGAAGGATGAATAATGGCAAAAGAGGGAAAGAAGCCGATCGGCAAGATTGTCCTAGGCGTCATCGTGGTGCTGGTTATCGTCGGTGCCGTGGGCTCTATGGGTGGCAATTCAACCGATTCGTCTGCGAGCGATTCGGCAAAACCTGCCGAGGCGACACAGCAGGCTGAGGAGCAAAAAGAACCGCAAGAACCGTATACCATTGCTGATGAGGCTGAAGACACCTCCAATCAGTTTGCCTATAAGATCACGGGCACGCTGACCAATAACACGGACAAGGAAAAGAGCTACATTCAGATTGAGTATGTTCTGTATGATGCCGATGGCAACCAGGTTGGAACGGCTCTTGCAAACACCAATCATCTGAAGGCGGGCGGCTCCTGGAAGTTCGAGGCGCTGGGTACAGTGTCTCCCGACCAGGTTGCTAGCTGGGAGCGTTCGGACGTAAGTGGTTTCTAGCATGTTGCATGCACTGGGGGAGGTGAAGCCGTATGCCCGATAAAAAGCTGACTGACGAGTTACTCAATGAGCTTCTCGACGCGCCAAACATCGATGGCTATATCAAGGAGCACGACTTTGCCACCCCGTCGCTTTCGGACTACCTGAAGCAGCTGCTGCAGGAAAAGGGCTTGGAGCGCTCGCGCGTGGTTCGTATGGCCGATCTCAATGAGACCTTTGGCTATCAGATCTTTACCGGTGCGCGTCATCCGAGTCGCAATAAGGTGCTGCAGATTGCCTTCGCCATGGCGCTAACGCTCAAGGAGACCAACCGCGCCTTGACGGCGGCGGGTGCCAACATCCTCAATTGTAAGGACCGTCGCGATGCGATCATCATCTTCTGTATCGATCGCGGGTGCAGCCTCCAAAAGGTCAACGAGGAGCTGTATCGCTTTGACGAGGAGACGGTGAGTTAGCGGCTGATATCTGAGCCGGCGGAGCTGCCGAACAACGATGCAAACGAACGGGGCGCGGATGCCGTGGGGTGTCTGCGCCCTGCGCTATGATGGAGGCTATGGATACTCAGACCCCAACATATTCCGATGACGAGCTGACTGCAGCGCTTGCCGAGCACCTGGCGTCGCTCGATCGCGACGACAGCTATCGCGTGGAGCGTGTACTTAAGCGCTCGTCCGTTGAAACAACCGAGCTCGTGTACTTTGAAGGAACCGGCGGTGGTTCGCTCGGCCCCTTTGTCCGTAAACGCATCGATGCTTCGGCTCAAATCGGCGGGGCATACGAGCGTCTGTTTGCCGCCCAGCGGGCAGGCAGGCGTTTTGAGCACCTGCCCAGAATCGTCGATTGTCGTCGTGTGGGCGACGAGCTCAACGTGGTTATGGAATACATCGAAGGGGAGACACTCGGGGCGCTGGTGGACCGTCTGGGAGCCACCCCCGATTATGCGCACGAATTGTATCCTGCCCTATGCGATGCCGTGGGCGAGCTCCACGCCGGTTTTGCAATGGCGGGGGAGACGTCGGCGCCGGTGATCCATCGTGACCTCAAGCCGTCGAATATCATCGTGACGGGTGCCAACTATACGCCTGATGACGGCCTGACATTTTCATCGCTGGTGATTATCGACTTGGGGATCGCCCGCGTATGGCGCGATGGCGCCGATACCGACACCGTCAAGTTTGGCACGCGACCCTATGCGCCGCCCGAGCAGTATGGGTTTGGGCAGACGAGTGTGCGCAGCGACGTCTACGCACTTGGCGCCCTGTTGTTCTTCTGCTTGACGGGAGTCGACCCTAAACCAGGGCTCGACATGCGCGAGCAATGCGAGGCGCGTGGCATTCCCACTCCACTTGCCGATGCCGTCTGCATGTCGATGGCGCTCGACCCGGCCAAGCGTTTTGCGAGTGCGGAGGCGTTGGGACGGGCGACGCACGCAGCATACGACCTGAGTCGTCCCGTGCGGCCTCCTGCGCCTGCGCCTGTCCGTACTCCGGCCTCGGAGACGGTGCTGACGCCCCAAGGGCTCCAGAACCCTGCAGGGCTTCCTAGGCCTGCCGCCTCCGCTGCATGCGGTCTGCTCTCTCGCGTTCCGGAGTCTCTGGGGCGCATTTGGAATACGCTCGTCTGCTTCTCGCTGCTTGTGTTCTTTGTCGGAAGTCACTTTGCCGTCTTTCACCCCACCGGAGCAAACCAAAGCTACCCGACGTGGCTTCTCATAATCGAGTATTTTTTCTTTGTCGATGGCCTTATGGTGCTTATGCATTTTGCGCTGTTCGATAAGCGCCGTCTTCGTCGGCGATTCGCACTGCTCGACAGCTATCGCGGCAAGAAACTCGCGAAACTCTGGCTCAAGGCATTGGGTGTGCTGCTCCTATGCATGATCGTCATAGTCGCGGTTGCCAATGCGACCGGCGTCGTCGATACCTCCGCTACCTAAAAGAAAAGGGCCCCGTTGGGGCCCTTTGCAGTTGCACTTAGATGCGGTTCATCTGAGCGGCGACTTTGTTGTACCAGTCCTGCCACGTGGGCGGGCAGTACTTTTTGGCCGCTGCCGGGGTAAGGGTGGAGCCATAGTTGGCGCCCAGATAGGCAACGTGAGCGGAGATGCCCTCGCTCCAGCTGCCAAAGCTGCGCCAACCGCCGCCACGTGCACTCCAGCCCCAGGCGTTGTAGGAATTGGCGCAATAAGCACCCTTGGTGCTCTCGATGCAGGCGATAGCGGGGGACCAACGGGGGTCGACACCGGTATTCCAAGCGGCGACGGCAAAGTTGTAGCCCTGGCCTGCCATGGGGGAGCCGGCGAGATAATTGTCGATGCGGCTCGTCCACTCATTAATGAACGAATCGTAATCGGAGCTACCGGTATTGGCGTTGTTCACCGTGGTGTCGATGGTGGTGTTGGTGTTGGTGGCCTGGCTGCTGGAATTGCTGCCGCTTACGCCCTCGCCCGAGAGCTTCTCGGCGGCAGCGGCCTTATCGGCCTCAAGCTTGGCAAGCTCAGCGGCATTTTCCTGCTCGGCTTTTGCCTGTGCCTCGCTGCGGAGCTGCTGGGCCTGCGTCAGCGCATCCTCGGCGTTTTTCTGCTCTGCCTCAAGCTGTGACTTGGCCTGCTGGAGCTCGGCCTTGTTCTGCTCGAGTTCGGTTTGCATGTTATTGAGCTCTTCGATCTCGTCGACGCTCGAGCTCGTGATCTGGTTGGTGTATTTGCAGGTCGTGATGAACTCACCCAGGCTCTGCGCGTTGACCAGGAAGCTCACGATGGGATTGGTGCCCTTCTGATACTTGTACAGATCGCGCATGGCGGAGCTTGCCTTGGCCTGCTGCTCGGGAAGCTTGGCCTCGATTTCCTCGATGCTTGCCTCATTGGAGTCAATCTGCTTTTGCAGGTCATCGAGTTTGGTGCGGGCGTCGTTGTAGGCGCTCGTGGCGGCTTCGATCTTCTGCTGGGCTGCGGAAAGCTGGTCCTGCGTTGCCTGCGAGGCGGCATACGCCGCAACGGGGGAGAGCATCGGCGTGGCCGTCAGCGCAACGGCGAGCGCGGCGCTCGTGATGATACGAGCCGGCTTCGACGCAATGAGCGCTGCGGTGCGATGATTCGAATGCTGCATCCAGTCCCTCTGCAATCAATCGTAGGTTATGGTTCGAACGGTATTCTACTACTGCTTTCGACCTCAACTTGAACCTTAAAGGTCCCAAAGGGTCAAGTTGAACTTGAGGCTTTGGCTTTGACCTGCAGTTATGATGAATTGTTGAGAAACCATAGAGTTCAACTTTAACGTTACAGAGCCCTGTTTGAGAGGAGTTTTGGGCTGTAAAAGCCATCTCAACGTGGGGTTTTATAACTACAGCGTGCCCCTCTGGCGAGCCTGCTCAATCTCTTCGAGGGCCTCGGCGGGGGTGAACGAACAGGTGCCGTCGCCGAGTTTGATTACCTGGATATCGTCGCCGGCGTAGACCTCTCCGCCCTTTAGTACCACGCCGAAAACGCCCTCGTGGGGAAAGATGCAGTCGCCGGCGAGATAGTAGATGGCACAGCGTGTGTGGCAGACCTTGCCGATTTGGCTGATTTCGACAAGCACCTCGCTGCCAAGCTTGAGCTGTGTGCCCAAGGGGAGCGAGAGCAGGTTGATGCCCCGGGTTGTGAAGTTCTCTCCAAAGTCACCCTTGCGCACATCGAGTCCGCGGGCCTGCGCCGTCTGGATGGACTCTGCGGCCAAAAAGGAAACCTGACGGTGCCAATGCCCGGCGTGTGCGTCGGAGGCGAGGCCAAATTGCTCTATAACGGTGTCGTGTCCATCGGCGACGGGCGACTTGCGCGTGCCCTTGCGTGCCGACGTGTTGATCGAGACGATGCGGGCGGGTCCGTTGTAGGCGTCGTTTGCCGTGCACAGGGGAGCGGTCGCTTTCGCACGTTCCGCCAGCTCGCGCCTCGCGGCATTGAGGATGGGATTATCGGTCGGATGGTCTTGGGGCACGTGTGCGCCTTTCGCTCGAGGATGTCAATACGCTGAATCCTACAACAACGGTAGGTTCATTGCCCATTGTCATACAACGGTGGGCGCCGTCTTCGTGCTGGCCTTCGTGCTGGACGATTACGTCGATTGCCATAGATACGGTGGAGCTTTGGGCGCCGGCGGCTTGGCACGCTAGAATAAATCAGTTGCGCAAAGACCGCCCGTTGTGTGGGCAGTTCATGATAGGAAGTTTCCATGGCATTGCAATTTACAGAGCGCGAGTTCATTCCCGTGCTGCTCGGTGGCGACATCAACGCCTATTCGGTGGCGCGCGCCTTCTACGAGGAGTACCAGGTCAAGAGTCTGGTCTTTGGCAAGTATCAGACGGGTCCCGCGTACCGCAGCCAGATTATCGACTACACGCCCAACGTGGATATCGACACCATGCCCGTGATGCTCAAAACCGTCAACGGCATTGCCCAAGCGCATGCCGACAAGACGATTGTCCTTGTGGGCTGTGGCGATAACTATGTCGCTCTCGTGGCTCAAGCCAAGGATGCTCATGAGCTGGCGGATAACATCGTCGCTCCCTACGCGCCCTACAGCATGCTCGAGCAGTGCCAGAAGAAGGAGATCTTCTACGAGCTGTGCGAGAAGCATGGCGTGCCCTATCCGCACACGTTTACCTTTACCAAGACGATGCTCAATGCCCAGGGTGAGGCGCCTGCCGAAGTGCTCGACCAGATCGATTTTCCTTACCCGATGATTCTGAAGCCTTCTGACGGCATCATGTGGTGGCAGCACGAGTTCGAGGGCCAGAAGAAGGCCTATGAGATTGCCGACCGCGCCGAGCTGGAACAGGTCATTCGCGATTCGTATGCCAGCGGCTACACCGACGACCTGATCTTGCAGGATCGCGTGCCCGGCAACGACGAGTACATGCGTGTGCTCACCAGTTATTCCGACCGCAACGGCAAGGTGCGCATGATGTGCCTGGGTCACGTGCTGCTCGAGGAGCATCAGCCCCACGGTGTCGGCAACCATGCCTGTATCATTACCGAGCCCAACGACGAGCTCATGGGCGGCGTGCGCAAGTTGCTCGAGGACCTTCACTTTGTGGGCTATTCCAACTTTGACGTTAAGTACGACGAGCGCGACGGCTCGTTTAAGTTCTTCGATTTCAACACGCGCCAGGGCCGCAGTAACTACTACGTCACTAACAGTGGCTTTAACGTTGCCAAGTATGTGGTGGACGAGTATGTGTTCAACCGTCCATTTGAGCCGGAGTTTGTGACGGCTCAGGACGAGGCCCTGTGGATGGTCGTCCCCATGGGCGTCGTCGACAAGTACGTCAAGGATCCCGAGCTGCGCGCTAAGGTGCATCGCCTGGACAAGGAAGGCAAGGGCGCCGACCCTTCGTTTATGAAGGGCGACTTTGTCTTTAACCGCTGGCTGCGCATGTGGCACA
>USHR01000033.1 GCA_900554495.1 uncultured Collinsella sp. | reverse complement strand
GTGGGCTCGGAGATGTGTATAAGAGACAGGCCGCGCACATAGTAATACGCCTCGCCGCGCGGCTGCTCAATCACAACCTCGCCGCGCGCGCCGTCGGCCGGCGTAAGCTTGGTGCGCCCGCCAATCCCGTCGTGCGGAATCTTGCCCACAAGCTCCTTAATGATGTCCATGGCCTGCGTGACCTCGGCGCAACGCACCTGGCAGCGGGCATAGCAATCGCCATCGGTAGCAACGATGGGCTCAAACGCGGCCAAGTCCGCATAGGCGCCGTCACCGAACATGCGCACGTCGTAGTCCACGCCCGAGGCGCGGCCGAACGGACCGACCATCGAAAGCTCCAGCGCGTCTTTCTTGCTAATCACGCCCACGCCATGCAGGCGCTCGCCGCAGCTGTTGTCGTCCAAAAACGTATGCACCAGGGCCTCGTAGTCAGGACGCATGGCATCGAGCGTCTGGACAATGCCCGCCAGCTCGGAGTCCTCGATATCGTGCTTAAGGCCGCCGATCTCGTTAATCGACAGAATCACGCGCCCGCCGCAAGTGCTCTCAAAAATCTTGAGTATCTGCTCGCGCAGGGTCCATGACCGATAGAACAGCGCCTCGAAGCCAAAGGCGTCGGCGAGCAGGCCCAGCCACAGCAGATGCGAGTGAATGCGCGAAAGCTCGTGCAGAATGGTGCGGATATACTGCACGCGACCAGGCACCTCGATGCCGAGCATGCGCTCGCAGGCGCTGGCATAGCCATAGCTGTGACCCACGGCGCAAATGCCACAGATGCGCTCAGCGATGTAGCCAAACTGGTGCATATCGCGCTTTTCGGTGAGCTTCTCGAGTCCGCGGTGAACAAAGCCGATCTGCGGAATTGCCTCGATGACGCGGTCGTCCTCGATCACCAGGTCCAGATGAAGCGGCTCGGGCAGCACCGGGTGCTGCGGGCCAAACGGAATAACGGAGCGATGTGCCATGGACCTTACGCCTCCTTTTTCTGCTTGTCGCGGGCGGCCTTAGCGGCAAGCGCCGCGCGGACCTTGGCCGCTTTCTCGGGATCCATGGCGGCGAGCTTTGCCTCCATCTCGGCAGCCTTGAGCGCGGCCTTCGCAGCGGCCTCATCGTGCTGAGCATCGGAGCCGGCAGCCGCAGCGGGCTGAGCAGCGGCGCGCGCGGCGTCGCCGGCGCTCGCAGCACCCTCCCCTGCAGCAGCCGCAGCCGCGGCGGCCTTTTCGGCCGCGGCTTTGCGCGCCTTGGCCTCGGCGGCGGCACGGACCTTCATGGCCTTCTCGCGTGCGGCCTTCACCTCGGGCGTGATAACGCTCATGGGTTCGGCAGTCGAGACCTGGTAGAAAAAGCCCTTAAAGTCGATCTGCATGTCGGTGATGGCAAGCCCAAACAGGTCGTGCGCTTCGTTCTCAAACGGAAATACCGCCGGATAGTATGAGCTGATGGACGGAATCTCCTGATACTGATCAATTCCCTCAACCACCAGGTTCTCGATCGCATAGCTGCCGTCCTGCGCAATATTCTCCTGAGCAGCGCGGACGTTGATAAACGTATAGACCAGGCGATACGATCCGTCGTCCACACAGCGCTCGGCATGCATCTGCACAAAGCGCGCGCCGACGCCCTTGAGCGCCTGGACATGAGACAGAAGCTCGTCGATCCCAACGGTGGCATAGATAGCCTTTTGCATTACTCGGCCTCCTTTGCAGCGACGGGCGCTGCGGGTTTCTCGGCAGGCGCGTCACCGGCACCGTCAGCCCCGGCCCCAGCTGCAGCCACGAACCCGTCCTCGCCCAACTCGACGCCGCCATCCCAGGTAGCAGCGCCGCCCACGGTAAGCGGGTCACCGCCGGCGCGCATCACGGCCTCCTTCTGATCAAGGATGCCGCACGCCTCCACGATGGCATCGATCACGGTCTCGGGACGAATGGCGCACCCGGGCGCATACACGTCCACGGGAATCGCGCGGTCCACGCCGCCGATCACGTTATAGGCATCGCGGAATACGCCGCCCGAACACGCGCAAATGCCGCACGCCACCACGCACTTGGGCTCGAGCATCTGGCTGTAGATCTGGCGCACGACGGGCAGGTTCTGGGCATTGACCGACCCCGTCACCAAAAAGATATCCGCATGCTTGGGGTTGCCGGTGTTGACCACGCCAAAGCGCTCCGCATCGAACAGCGGCGTGAGCGAGGCCAGCACCTCGATATCGCATCCGTTGCAGCTCGAGCCGTCGTAATGAATAACCCACGGCGAGCGCGACATTTTATGATCCATGGATGCCGCCTCCTAAATAAACACGTCGACGAGGATGGGCATAAGGTTGAGCAGGCCAAACACCAGCGCCACGCCCCATCCGAGTCTAAAGCAGCTGCGCCAGGTGCTGCGTGCGAAGGTGTTGTCGATCAGGACCTCGACAAAATACGTCGCGGCCATCACGACCAGGGCTACAACCCAGCTCACGGGGTTGTCCCAGACAAAGAACATGCCCACCCACATCAAAAACAGCACGGTCTCGCACCAGTGCATAAGGGTCATCTTGGCCAGCGTGCCGCCGCTCATCTCGGTGGCGACGCCCTGGACGATCTCCTGATGCGCATGATGCGAGTACGAAAGGTCAAACGGCGACTTGCGCAGCTTGATGGTAAGCACCGCGAGCAACGCGAGGAAAATGGGCGCGCTGTGCACGATGATGGGGGCCGACTGCCCCGTCACGGCAATGGAATCGAAGCTGTCGGTGGCAAGATACAGGCCCACGCTCATCAGCAAAACGGCGGGCTCGTAACTCATAACCTGCAGTAACTCACGATCGGCGCCAACCTGGGCAAACGGGCTTTGCGTCGAGGCGGACGCCAGCACCACAAAGATCGCGGCGAGCGTCACCATAAAAGCGCACAGTAGCGTGTTAGAGCCCGACACAAAGATGCCGCCGCCCACCACGGTAAAGATGAGCGCGCACGCCATATAGGTATCGTCCATGGTGTTTACGCTGGCGGGGGCCTTGCGCAGCAGCTTGGCAACGTCGTAGAAGGGCTGCAGCAGGCGCGGGCCCACGCGGCCCTGCATGCGGGCGGACAGCTTGCGGTCGATGCCGTCGATCAGGCCGCCCACAAGCGGCGCCAGTAAGGCAAATGCCACGGTGCCAATAAAAATGCCCACGACGCCCGAACCTTCAAAATACTTGCCGCGCAGCACCGAGGGCGCACTCATGGCAAGTCGCTCGGGCCCAATCCACGCGCAACACAGCAGCGCAAACAAGATAATGCTGCAGCACACGACGCTACCCGCGGGGCCAATACGCTTCTCGCCAAGGGCGTCCTCCGAGTACCAATTGCGCTTTTCGGCCTTCACCTCGTGTCCCATCGAGCCGCGGAAATGGCGATATTTGTCGGTCCCCACGCCCGAAAGGTACACGTTGACGTGCGGTTTGTTGCTCACGCGGAATGAAGTCAGCAGCACCACGGCGATAAACGCCACGATAACCACCATCAGGTACATGGCGTCCTTGCCAATAACGTACGGCACGCGGCCAAACACCATGGCCAAGTAAGGCGACACCAGACCGCTCGAGATAACCGGGAACGCCACGCAGCACAGAATCAGCAGCGCGGCGATGGTGTTGAGCGCCATCCATTCGGTCTTATGGACATTGACCTCAACGTTTTGAGCCGTGGGGTCGACACCCGAAAGCTTGGCAAGCCACTTGCCCCAGAAGAAGAACGTCGCGGCCGAGCCAAAGGCCAGCACCATGATCATGAGCACGTTGCCAGTCTGCGCGAACGCCACCAGGGCGCCCCACTTGGACACGAGCATGCCAAACGGCGCCACAAACATGCCCATGATGCCCAGCATCATCAGACGCGTCAGGTGCGGCATGCGGCTGAACATACCGTCCATGTCCTCGATATCGCGGCTGCCGATATGATGCTCGGCCGTGCCCACGCACAGGAACAGCAGCGACTTTGCCACCGTGTGGAACAGGATCAGAAAGATGGCCGCCCATACGGCCTCGGGCGCGCCGACACCCAGGCAGGCACTGATGAGGCCCAAGTTGGAAATGGTGGAGTACGCGAGCACGCGTTTGGCGTTGCTCTGCGAGATGGCCATGAGGGCAGCAAGCAAAAACGTGATGGCGCCCACACTCGTGACCATAAAGCCGGTTACGGGATAGATAGCATAGAGCGGGCTCAGCTTGACCATTAGGAACACGCCGGCTTTAACCATGGTTGACGAGTGCAGCAGGGCGCTCGTGGGAGTGGGGGCAACCATAGCACCCAACAGCCACGTGTGGAACGGCATCTGTGCGGCCTTGGTGAGTGCGGCGAGCGACAACAGGATGACCGGCATCACCAGCAGTGCGGATTGCGCGGTACCGGCGCCGGAAAGCTCGATCATGCCCGAGATGGTCAGCGGCATGCCGTTAACGTGCAAGAACATAAGGCCCGCCAAAAACGCGATACCGCCCAGCATGTTGAGGATGATCTGGGTGAAAGCGTTCTTGATGGCCTCGGGCGTGCGCGTGTAGCCAATCATAAGGAACGAGCACACGGTGGTGATTTCCCAGCCGCAGAACAGCCACTCAAGGTTGTCGCTCGTCACGATGACGAACATGGCCGAGAGGAACAGGAACATAAGCGCCAGGAACTGCGGGCGACGGTCGGGCGCGGTCTGCCCGCGCAGTGCGGCCTCGTGCTCGTCGTGGGCCTGGAAGTCCTTCATATAACCCAAGGCATACACGCAGATGAGGCTGCCAACAATGCCGACGGCGAGGACCATGATCACGCTCATGTAGTCCAGGTAGAGCGGCGTCGCCGTGACGGCTTCGACCGCGGGCAGCGTCATGGCTGCAAAGGCGAACGAGCCCACCAGCTGGACTATGCCGAGCACCGTGGCGAGCGCGTTCCTATATTTGTACGCGTTGTACAGGATTACGGCGCACAGGATGACGTCGATGACGGAGCTGATGATCGAGAGCACATGCGAGGTGCCGGAGGCAACCTCAAAGCTCTGCGGACCCATGCCAAAAAACATGACGGCGACTACAACTGTCACCGCCATAATAATGCCGGAGCCTATGAGCCCCACCGCATCGCGGGCGCGGTCACCGCGCGCGAGCAGCATGCCCAGCGCCGGTACCAGCGGAAACAGGGTAAGGAAATACAGTAGCGTCATACCATCACTCCCCCATGCAAAAACGCTGCAATTGTTTAACGTTATAGCTCAATTGAGGAATAGCGGCGGCAGGTTTTCGGTCAACTGGGGAGTTTTAGGCGTACGGGGCAAGGGTACGTCCGCATTGGAGTAGAGGGGTGACGCTCCCTTACCGCAACGACAGACGCGCGGGCCACTGCGCGCGGTTTATTGACTACGTTGGAGGATGTCCCGATAGGCTCGCGCCGGTCCAAAAAGTTGGCGCGGTAAGAAAAATGCGCCCCTGTGGGCGCACCATCCCGTTCGCTATTCCGCCTTTTTAACGCGCGGCTTGCGACCGCGCGGCTTATCGACCAGTGCGGACTCACCGCTCTCGCGGTACTGACGGCACCAAGCCTTGACCGAAGACTCGCTGGGAATCTTGTGCTTGATCATGGCCTCGCGAACCGTCAAGCCGTTTTCCAGACGGTCCTTAACCACAGCGAGCTTTACGTCGTACGAATAGGTGTGATGATGCGAACCGGCATTGAGAACGGCGTCGGCACCGCCCACGGCATACGCGCGGGCCCACTGACGAGCCGTGGCCTGGGGAATGCCAAGCTCCGCGGCGAGAGCGCGATGACCGACCCCCTCTTGGAGGATCTCGACGGCGCGCTGCCTAACCTCGGGCGCATGCGTGCGAGTCCTAGTTGCTTCCGACATACCTGCCACTTCTTAGCCTTAGCCGTTAATCTGCTTTCTTACGTGCAAGTTAGATAGTAGCATTTTACTGTTTGCTCAAAGCAGTTAATTAAAATAGACGCGGCGTTATCTGGGCATTTGGCACCAAATTACGACATTTCTTTATCGATTATTTACGCTGGTAGCTGACTCGCAGCTAATCGTCATTCGCTTGTCAACAAAATTGGCATCTCTTTATGTCCTTTGGTATAGAGGATATAGTTATTAACCCCTCCCCCAATATTTTTGAGTGATCTGCAAGGCAGTAGACGTCCTCACTCCTCATGATTACCTCGCATTGCCATCCACCGGAGCAAAACAAAAAGGGCGGGACCTGCTGCGCTTGCAGGCCCCGCACCGGTTGACACCCGACGGGACACAGCCGGGCGAGGCGGATCCGTGCTACCGCCCCGCCTGGCCGCGATGTTCAACTACAGCTCGTTGGCCGCGTGATACGCCGTGCGAATGGCACTCGCAATGTCGGCGGTGCGCTCACCCGAGCAGTCGCCCACGCAGGTCACGGGCACCGTCACGCCATCCAGGTCAAACGCGTTGGCCTTGGAGCCCACGGCCATCACCACGTAATCGCAGGCGATCTTCACCGGCTCCTCGGCGCCGTCCTCGGTGGTGCGAACAGCCTCCACGCCCTCGTCGGTAATGGCGGTCAGGCGGGTCTTCACGTGCTGCTCCACGTTGTGCTCGGCAAAGTCGCTCATAATCAGCGGCAGAATGGTCTCGGACTCGCCCGCGGCAATCTTGTCGAGCATCTCCACGATCGCCACCTCGCAGCCGTGCTGCAGCAGATACTCGGCGGTCTCGGTGCCCACCAGGCCACCGCCAATGACGGCGACGCGGCCGCTGAGCTCCACCTTGCCGGCCAGCACGTCCCAGCTCGAGACGACCTTGTCCGAGTCGCCACCCGGAACGGGGATGACCACGTCGTGCGCGCCCATAGCCACAATCGCGGCATCGGCGGCGTTGAGGTCCGCGGGGCTAGCGACGTGGTTGAGCTCGACCTTCACGCCCAGGCCAGGCAGAATCTTCTCGTAGTACTCGACCGAGCGCATGATCTCGTCCTTGCGCGGAGGCGCAGCCGCCAGCACAATCTGGCCGCCCAAGTGATCGCTCGCCTCGTAGATGGTCACGTCGTAGCCGCGCTTGGCCGCCACGCGTGCGGCCTCCAGGCCGGCGATGCCGCCGCCCACCACGGCGATCTTCTTGTCGCCCTCGCCCGGCTTAATGGCGATGGTCGCCTCGTCGCCGTTCTCGGCATTGAGCACGCACGAGATGTACTTGCGATTTTGAATCGCGTCGACGCAGCCCTTGTTGCAGTTGAGGCACTCGCGGATGGGCTCACCCGTGGCGGCCTTCAGCGCAATGTCGGGGTCGCACATGAGCGAGCGGCCATAGGCGATGATATCGGCCGCGCCGTCTTCCAGAATCTTCTCGCCGGCCTCAACCGAGACAACGCGGCCGACGGTTGCCACCGGCACGGAGACCAGGGCCTTGACGCGCTCGGCCACGGGCAGCGTCCAGTTGTAGGGCATGGCGCCCATGGGCGGAATGGTGTCGCCCATGTTGCCGGTGTGGTTGGCCTGTGCGACCTGAATCATATCGATGCCCGCGCCCTCGAGTAGCTTGGCGAACTCGCAGGCCTCGTCAGGCTGCAGGCCGCCCTTGCCGCGCGGCGTGCCGTCGGGGTTCTCCATGATCACGGGGAGCTTGTACTCCACCATCAGCTGCGGCGCGGCTTCCTTAATGGCGGCGACGACCTCCAGCGCGTAGCGGACGCGGTTCTCGAACGAGCCGCCGTACTCGTCGGCGCGCTGGTTGAGGATGGCCGAGCACAGCGAACCCACCAAGCGGTCGCCGTGGACCTCGATGGCGTCGATGCCGGCCTGCTCCGCGCGGGCGGCCGAGGCGGCGATGGCCTCCTTGATCTGGGTGAGCTGCTCTACGCTCGCCTCGTTCACAAAGTGCTGCATGTCGTGGTGCAGCTTGGCGTAGGCCTGGTTGCGGATCTCGTTGGACTCGGCCATCTTGGCGGCAAAGGTCTCCTCGTCGCCGGCGGCCTTGGCCTCCTGCGCGGCCTTGGCGGCAGCCATGGAGCCCATGACCATGCGGCCGACACCGGGCACATCGTACTCGGGGTGGAACAGCTGCAGCGCGACCTTGGCGCCGTGCTTGTGGACGGCATCGGCCAGCGCCTTAAACGTGGGGATCTGGGCGTCGGTTGCCAGCTTGGGCGTGGGGCTTGCGGTCATGACGGGAGCGACGTCGCCGATGACGATGTAGCTCACGCCGCCACGGGCCAAGCGCTCGTAAAAAGCCAGGCTGCGCTCGCCGATGGAACCGTCACGCTCCTCGTAGCCGGTGGTCAGCGGCGGAAACATAATGCGGTTCTTGAGCTCAAGGGGGCCAACCGTAATGGGCTGGAGCAGCTTGGATGCAGGTGTGGTCATGGACATTCCTCTCTTGTAGGCGCGGCGGCGATGATGCCGCGTAGTTATCTAGAGGATATGGCATGGGAATACAACAGCGCAACGGAAATCGGCGAATATCAGGTGGCAGCAGGTGGATGGGGATGGGCGGGGCGGCCCGTCGGTTTATCTCAATCTGTAACAGTTACGCGGCAAAACCGGGTCTTACTGTTACAGATCGAGACATTCCTCTCGGCCCATCCTCAACAATCTAGATCTGTAACAGCTAGGCCCACTTTTGGCCCCTATCTGTTACAGATCGAGACAAACCAAACCCGCCTGCTAGAAAATCTAAATCTGTAACAGTTACTCGGCAAAATCCGTCCCTCGTGTTACAGATTTAGACAAACACGACCCAACCCACCGGTATATCTCGATCTGTAACACCTAGCCGCCCAAATCGGATCTAGATGTTACAGATTGAGATTTTGTTTGGGAAGTTGAGAGCTGGGTCGAAAACATTGACCCGCAATAACAAAAAAGCTCGTCGGCTAGGCCGACGAGCTGCAAGTTCTTGGTCGCGGGGGCAGGATTTGAACCTACGACCTCCGGGTTATGAGCCCGGCGAGCTACCAGACTGCTCCACCCCGCAATGTCTGGGCGCCTCATGTGCGCAAGAAAGAATATAACGCGGGAGTTCGGTAAACGGCAAGGAAAAACTCGTGGAGCATAATTCCTTCATATTTAAACCCCTCAGCCCCTATCACCGTAAACGAATCGCAGCCGAGTGCCGTCGGCGACGCGTATACAATGGTGCGCGTCCTTTTATGCCAACACTGGGAGTAGACATGCTGCTCGCTATCGATATGGGAAATACGCAGACGGCCATGGGCCTGTTTGACGGAGACGAGCTGGTGCAGTCGTGGCGCATGCCCACCGACCGCTCTTATACCGCCGACGAGATCCATGTGCGCCTGATGGGTTTCTTTAAGATGTACGGCCTTTCGCTCGACGCGGTCGACGCGATCGCCTTTGCGGGCGTGGTGCCGCAGCTCTCGCGCGAATGGCACGCCGTGGCCGACCGCATTGCCGCAGACGCCATCGTCATCGGACCGCAGACGGCCGCGGTGACCAAGCTGCGCGCGGCGCGTCCCCAGGCCGTAGGTGCCGACCGCGTCGCTAACGCCGTTGCGGCCGAAACTTTCTACGGCGCGCCGGCAATCGTGGTGGACTTTGGCACCGCGACCAATATCGACGTCATCGATGAGGACGGTTATTACATTGGCGGAGCGATCGCGCCGGGCATTCGCATCTCCATGGACGCGCTTGCCGCCCGTGCCGCCAAGCTCGCCAGCGTGCCGCTCGAGGCGCCCGAGCACGCCATCGGCCGCGATACCGAGGAGTGCATCAAGGTCGGCGCCGTGATGGGCGCTGCCGCCATGGCCGAGGGCCTGGTCGCGCGCATGAAGCGCGAGCTGGGCCGCGAGGATGCCACCGTTATCGCCACGGGCGGTCTCGCCGGCATCGTCGCCGATTCGACCGATGCCTTCGACGTGGTCGACGGACAGCTCACCATCAAGGGTATCTGCGAAATCTACCGCCGCATGCAGGAGCTGGGATAGAGCAGGGGCTTAAGTCGAGCACGCCCGATGCCACAGTCCCCGCAAATGCTCGCCAAGCCTATTCCTCAAAATCGAAAAATTTTCAGTTTTGAGGAATAGGTCCGAGGTGCTACCCCGCAGTCACGCAAAGCCCTCCCCGGCACAGGCCGAAGAGGGCTTCGTTGTCATCGTTATCTTTGAGCGCGGGTGCCTCGCGTTACAGTCCGCGAATCCGTACGGCCTCGGGCGGAAACTCTTGCTCGCCGGCATCGGTCTTGATAGTCGCACGACCCCAGATATCCAGGCCCGCAAACACACCGACCGCAAGCGGCAAACCGTTGGGCGACACCGCCGCAACTTGGCGGCCCAGCAGCGGCACCATGTCGAAGTACTCGCCCAGCACGGGAGTCAGCGGTCCTGCGGCGCCTTGCGGCGTGTTGGCAACAACCGCCCAGGCGTCCACGCGGGCCAGCACGGCGGCGGCCAGCGCCTCGACCAGCGCTTCGTCAGCCACGTCCACACCAAGCTCGCTCAACGCCGAATGCTCAATATCAACCGTCACCGCGGCAAACATGCCCGCAGCACCGGCACCGCCGTTCACGGCAACACGCGCGAGCGACGTCTCAAACGCAGGCGCACCGCACACGATATCGCTCGGCCACTGGATACCCACCTTACCGGCAAGGCCCAACCCCGGCGTCGAAGCCGTGCCCACGAGCGCGTCCATCATGCCCATCGCGGCCACAAACGGCAGGCCGTGAAAGGCGTGCATATTCACATCCGGACGCACGACCAGCGAAAACGTCAGCGAAGCATCGCCCGCGTTCCATGCGCACCAGCCCGCGGACACGCCCTCGCGGCCCGCGTCACGCGCCGCGTCGAGCTCGGTGCCGGCGGCAACAGCATTCATCTCGATCATCTACATACGCCCCAATTCGCCCACGATATGGCCCACGCGATCCTCGGGCTCCTTGACCTCGACGCCGTTGTAGCGGAAGAACCGCGCCGGGTCGTGCATCAGGTCCTCGAGCGGCACCAGCACAAAGTCTCGTTCGCCAATGAGCGGATGCGGCAGGCGCAGCTTTTTGCCACCGTGGGTCTCGCCGTCCATCCACAGCAGATCCAAGTCGATGGTGCGCGGGCCGTTTGCCTTGGCCTTTTTGGAGCGGTCGCGGCCCAGCTCGGCCTCGATCTTCATAAGCTCGTCGAGCAGCACCAGCGGAGCCAGATCGGTCTTGATCTCGATGACGGCGTTGGCAAACGCGTCCTGGCGCGTCTCGTAGGCCGGCTCGCTCTCGTAGATCTTGGAGGAGTTGGACACGCAGGTGAGCGGAATCTCGGCGATCATGTCGCGCGCGGCGCGGATGTTGTCGCAACGATGCCCCAGGTTGGAGCCCACGGCCACAAACGCGCGGCGCGGCTGTGGCTTGGCAACCGCCCAGTAGCCGTTCAGGAACTGCGCAAAACCCGCGGCGTCGTGCACGCGCACGATGTTGGCACCGGCCTGGATGGCGCCCAGGCACACGCCAAACGTAGCGGCATCGCGCTCGGCGGCCTCGGTCACGCCCGAGACGGCGCCCACAAAGCGCTTGCGCGACACGGCGCACATGAGCGGATAGCCCAGTGACGCCATCTTGGCGGTCTCGCGCTGGATGACGATGTCCTCGTTAGCCGACTTACCAAAGCCCGGGCCAGGATCGATGCAGATGCGGTCGCGCGACACGCCGGCATGGATGAGCGTGCGGGCCTGGTCGGACAGAAAACCCATAACGCGGCGCATGATGGGCGCCGAATCGGGCAGGGTGAAGCGGCGGAGCTGCGAGGTGGGCACGTAGGCTTCCTCGCGGCGGGCGCTGCGGCGCATCATGGCGGCCAGGCGGTCATTGGACTCCGATGCGGCCTCGGTGGCTGCGGCCGCGGCCTCGGGCGCGGGCGCGACGGTCTCGGCGGCAGCAGCCTGCTCGGTGGCGGGCGTCTCCTGCTCGCTTGCAGGCTCGGACGTGGGCTCCGGTTCGCCAAACGGCAACGAGGGCTGCACCACGCCGCCCGGAAGCTTGGCCTCCGGCTTAGGCTCGCCCAGCAACTTGCCGCGACGGCGGCGAGCCGGCTTCTCGGCCTCACGCGCGGCCTCGGCGGCCGCCTCGCGCGCCTTCTCGGCAACAAACGCCGCTGCCGAGGTATCGAGCTGCACCGTTGCGTGCGTGCGGGCGGGCGCGGCGACCTCGCCGGCATGCATCACGATGACGCCGCAGGTACTCGTCTTAACAAACTCGACCATCTTGGGATCGGTGAAGCCCGTCACGTCGTTGACGATCGAGGCGCCGCAGCGCACGGCCGCCTTGGCAACCGCCACATGACGCGTGTCGATCGAGACGATGGCGCCCTCTTTGGCCAGCGCGCGCACCACGGGCAGCACGCGGCGAGCTTCCTCGTCGGGGTTGACCGGGGTAAAACCAGGGCGCGTGGACTCACCGCCCACGTCGATGATGTCGGCGCCGGCATCGAGCATCGCCAGGCCGTACTCGATAGCGGCATCCTGGTCAAAGTGCTCACCGCCGTCGCTAAACGAATCGGGCGTCACGTTGAGGACGCCCATGATGCGCGGACGGTCAAAGCTGAGCTCGCACTTTCCGCACCGCCATGTCTTGCTGTCGTTCGCCATGAACATCCTCCTAAAATGCCCACGCCGCCGAGCTTGGGGAGCTGGCGGCGGGGTCGCTTTGCACTCAGTCTTTCTATTGTATCCGCGCGCGCGGGCTAGAACGCAAACGCGGCCGCGATGTCGCAAGAAATCAGCAGGTCGGCATTTGCATCCTGATCGGTGGGAGCAAGATTGCAAATGGCCAGCGTATCGCCGGTAAAGTAACGCGTAAGGCCCGCCGCCGGATACACCACGAGCGAGGTCCCGCCCACAATGAGGGCATCGGCCGCGGCGATGGCGGCAACGGCACCGGTCAACACATGCTCATGGAGCTGCTCTTCGTAGAGCACTACATCGGGCTTGATGCGGCCGCCGCACGCGGGGCACGCAGGCACGCCCGCGGCATCCTCGTGCTCGCGCGAGCAAATCCACTCGGCGCTATAGACCGCACCGCACGACTGGCAAATGTTGCGATGGACCGATCCGTGCAACTCAAACACGCGCTGCGAGCCCGCCATCTGATGCAAGCCGTCGATGTTTTGCGTCACCACGGCATTTAGCTTGCCGGCGCGCTCCAGCTCGGCCAGCTTGGTGTGGCAGCGGTTGGGCTTGGCGCCAAGCGCGATCATCTTGGTGCGGTAGAAGTCGAAGAACTCCGCCGGATGCGTCTCGTAAAAGCTATGCGAGAGCATGGTCTCGGGCGGGTAGGCAAACTGCTGGTGATACAGGCCGTCCACGCTGCGGAAATCGGGGATGCCACTTGCCGTGGAAACACCCGCGCCGCCAAAGAAGACCACGCGCTTGTGGGTATCAAACAGATCCGCCAGCGCGGCGGAGGCCTGCTTGGGATCCGTTATTGCCTGCGTCATATGAGTTCTCCGTCCTTGTTGGTCGGGTAGCGTTGGGCGACGTCCCAGCATGCGGCCTTTAAGTCAGCATGCACGGAGCCCACCCCGCCCTTGTTGCGTTAATCTTAAGCCTGCCAACCCCGTCGAAAGGACACCATGCCTCAG
>USHR01000032.1 GCA_900554495.1 uncultured Collinsella sp. | reverse complement strand
GCGACGACTGCATCGCCATCAAGAGCGGCAAGCTGGGTATTGAGCCCGAGCTTCGCCCCGCTACGCACGACGTGCTGATTTCGCACTGCTACATGCACGATGGCCACGGCGCCGTGGTCCTGGGGTCCGAGGCAGCTGGCGGCATCAAGGACCTTACCGTGAGCAAATGCCTCTTTGAGCGCACCGACCGCGGCCTGCGCGTCAAGACCCGCCGTGGACGCGGCAAGGATGCCGTCAACGAGGGCATCACCTTCGAGCACATTCGCATGGACGAGGTGCTCACGCCCTTCGTGGTCAACTCGTTCTACTTCTGCGACAAGGACGGCAAGACCGATTACGTGCAGTCTCGCGAGGCGCTGCCCGTCGACGACCGCACACCCGGCTTTGGTGCCACGACGTTTTGTGATATCGAGGCCACTAACTGCCACGCGGCTGCTGCTTACATCACGGGCCTGCCCGAGAGCAAAGTGACGCGTCTGACGTTCCAGGATGTCCACGTGACCTTCGCGCCGGATGCCGAGCCCTTTGTTCCGGCCATGGCCTGCGGCGTTGAGCCCATGGTGCGTCAGGGCATCATTGCGCAAAACGTCAAGGTACTCGACCTGCAAAATGTGGTGATCGAGGGCCAGGACGGCGAGGAGCTGCAGCTCCAGAACGTCGACAAGGTTGTCCGTTCCTAACTCGGGGTGATGACCAGGGCTGCATTGTCGGATAAATCGGCAATGCAGCCCTTGTGCGATACGGCCGTGTGCGCTGCGCTACGCATCATGGTGAAAGGGAATACATGCTCAATAAAACGATTCCTGTCGGGGTCGATGGCTCGTCTGCCACGATTACGTCTTATGTTTTTGCCCCGACCGAAGATGCTTATGCTTTAAAACCGCTGCCTGCAGTTGTGGTCGTGCCAGGAGGCGGCTACGATCACGTTTCGCCGCGCGAAGGCGAGCCGGTAGCGCTCCGTTTGTTGGCGATGGGCTACCAAGCGTTTGTGCTGAACTACTCGGTTGCTCCGGCTGTCTATCCGCTGGCATTGCAAGAACTCGCGCGGGCGGTCGATACCGTCCGAGGCCATGCGGCAGAGTACTGTGTCGATCCTGATCGGATTACGGTCATGGGTTTTTCGGCCGGTGGGCATCTAGTTGGCTTGCTCGGGGCGCTTTGGGACCAACCCTGGCTTGCAGAGTCGATTGCGGCATCTCCTGAGTCGATTCGGCCTGACGCACTTTGCTTGGGCTATCCGGTCGTAAGCTCGGGGGCCTATGCTCATCGTGGTTCATTTGAACACCTAACGGGTGCCGATGGCGCTTTGGCTCAAAAGTTGTCGATCGAGAATATGGTGGGCGAGGGCTTCCCCCGTACGTTCTTGTGGCATACCGCCGAGGATGCATCGGTACCAGTTCAAAATAGCCTCCTTCTTGCGCAGGCTCTTGCCGACCACGGGATTGGCTTTAGCCTACATGTCTTTCCGCATGGAAAGCATGGGGCATCGCTCGCCACGGCCCTAACGGCATTTAAGGGCTGCGCCGAGCATATTCAGCCACAAGTTCAGGGCTGGCCTGAACAGTTCGCTTCCTGGGAGCGTGATGGACGATGAGCGAAAGTATCTATACGCTGCGCGTTTCGAGGGCTGCGGCAGGAGCGTATCCAACGATTTCCGATGCCTTGGCGGCAGCCGATCAGCTCTATCCGGATGCCGAGCAACCGGTGATGATTCGCGTCGATCCGGGCGAGTATCGCGAGCGGGTCGAGATTCATCGCTCGCATGTGACGATTGAGGGAGAGACGGCCGACAGCGTGCGTATCGTGGGCAGCCTGGGTGCCAAGATGCCTTCGGAGGACGGCTCGGGCGTGGACGGCACGCTCGGCACGTTTAGGACCTATACCGTTTTGGTCGATGCCGACGACGTACGGCTCGAGAACCTCACGATCGAAAACGATGCGGGCGATGGGCGCGAGGTCGGTCAGGCGATTGCCCTGTATGCCGATGGCAACCGTCTGGTTGTCGATGCCTGCTGCATTAAGGGGCACCAGGACACACTGTTTTTGGGTCCGCTGCCGCCGCATGAGGCCAAACCGGGCGGGTTTATAGGACCCAAACAGTATGCGCCGCGCCGGGTGGGGCGCCAGTATTTTCGACGTTGCCGGATCGAGGGCGATGTCGACTTTATCTTTGGCGGCGCGCGTGCCTACTTTGAGGGGTGCGAGATTCGCTCGCTCAATCGCGATATGGATGTCAACGGGTATGTAACGGCAGCCTCCACGCCTAAAGGCGAGCCGTACGGATTTGTGTTCCACGGCTGTTCGTTTACAGCTCCGGATGGCGTGGCGCCGGATTCGGTCTACCTGGGTCGTCCTTGGCGCGAATGGGCGCAAACTGTGCTGATCGATTGCTGGCTGGGGCGACATATCAAGCGCGAAGGCTGGTGGGATTGGAATAAGCCGGCGGCGCACAGCTGCGCGCAGTATGCTGGCGCAATCCTGCATGGGCCGGCGGGTGATACTACCGACTGGGTGCCGTGGGCAAATAAACTCGATGTGATGGCTGCCGCCGGGTACGCTCGCGAGCAGGTGCTTGCCGGTGGGGATGGCTGGGATCCCGAGGGCGGCGACGGTGATGCGGTTGAGACGGCTGGGCTATCTGCCAATGGCCGCACCGTGCACATCGAGACGTACTGCGAAGACGAGCCTGCGCTGCGTGCCCGGCTGAAGCGCGAGGGACGTTCGGCTGCTTTTACGGGCAAGACTCCTGCAGATTTTGAGGCGTGGAAGATTGCGACCAGGACTCGTCTGTACGATGTTTTGGGCCTTTCGCTTATGGACCGCGTCCCGATTGAGATTCGTGAGCTCAGCCGCGTGCGGGTTGCCGGCGGCATCGTGCGCACCCATGCGATGCTGCAGGTGGAGCGCGACGTTTGGATGCCGTTCTACCTGCTCGAGCCGCAGTCGCCTAAGCTCGATGCGCACGGCCGCAAGTGTTGCTATATCTGCCCGCATGGCCATCAGGGAGCGGGTGCTGCAAGCGTAGCCGGTGTTGCGGGCGTGCCGGCGGTCGATGATGCCGTGCGTAAGTTCAATTACGACTACGGTCTGCGTTTGGCACGCATGGGTTACGTGACCGTCTGCCCCGACGCACGCGGTTGGGGATACCGTCGTGACTGGAAGGGCCAGGGCGATGACGAGAACAGCTTTCTGCGCGGCACGTGCCTAAACCAGGCGCGCATGGCCGAGCCGCTGGGACTTACCGTTGCGGGTCTCAACGCCTGGGATAACATGCGTCTGATCGATTACCTAGAGGCGCGCGGCGACATTGCCATGGACGACCTGGGCTGTTTTGGCTTTTCGGGCGGCGGATACATGACGCTGTATCTGGCGGCGCTCGACCCACGCGTATGCAAGACGTTTGTCTCGGGCTACCTGTACGGTGTCGATGATTCGCTGCTGCACCTCAACGGCAATTGCAGCTGCAACTACACACCCGGACTTTGGCGCTTGCTCGACATGGGCGATATTGCCTCGCTTATTGCGCCACGCCCGCTGTTGGTGCAGAGCTGCGAAGAGGATCATCTGAACGGTTCGCGCGGGCTGAAAAATGTTGACGAGCAGCTCGAGATCGTGCGCGATGCCTACAAGTTACTGGGTCGCAGAGATGGCCTGCGGCACGAGGTGTGTCCGGGTGAACACCATCTGGGCGTGACACATCTTGCCGAGGATATCGAATGGCTCGATTCGCACGTTGCGGAATGCGCCCGTGCATAGCCCCTCGGCATGCTGCGAATAAACGGTACGTTCCTGTATGACCGCCGATGGGCGGATGAGGAGAAGATTATGGAAACGAAGAGTTTGAGTGAATCGACCATTTGCTGCTTTGGCGACTCAACGACCTGGGGCGACAACGGCTGCGGTGGGGGAGGCAACGACATCTCGTGGACCTCGCATTTGGGCGCGTTGCTGGGAGGCGCGGTCGTCGAGAACTTTGGCATCAAGGGTTCGCGTATCGCCATCAAGGCCGACCGTACCGATTCGTTTGTCGAGCGCCTTGACGGTATCGACGATGCGGCCGATATCTACATCGTCTTTGGCGGCGTCAACGACTTTAGCCGCAACGTGCCGCTTGGAGAGCTCGGCAGCACGGACGTGCATGAGTTCTATGGTGCACTCGATTACCTGATCCGTACCATCACGGCGCGCTCGCCTCGGGCAAAGCTCGTGTTTATGACGCCGTGCAAGACGAGCGGCAAGCACGAGAAGGATATCCCGGCAAGCGACGAGCTCAACCACCTGGGGTTGACGCAGGTCGCCTACGTGCGAGCGATGCTCGAGGTCTGCGACCGCTACTCCGTGCCGGTGATTGACCTGTATGCGCAAAGCGGTATCAGCCCGTTTTTGCCGGAGCACCGCGAGCTCTATATGCCGGACGGTCTGCATTACAGTCCCGCCGGCTATGAGCGCCTGGCGCATCGCATCGCCGCGGGTCTCACCGCCGTTTGCCGCTAAAAGTCTGCCGTTCGCGAGGAATATAGGGTTAACGTTCACCCTATATTCCTCGTTCGCGTTACACTAGGGGTAACGTTCACCTATCGTTTATGTCAGAGGGGACAGCAATGGGTTGCAATCAAATCCTGGACCGTTATATCGAGCAGTTGATCGAAACCTCTACGCCGCAGGCGCCGGCTTGGAATATCGAAAAGATTCGCGCCGGCAAGGAGAACACCTGGAACTATATTGACGGCTGCATGATCAAGGCGCTCATCGAACTGTACGAGATCACGGGTGAGCAGCGCTACCTGACTTTCGCCGATGACTACATCGATTTCTTTGTCCAGGACGACGGTACCATAAAGCATTACAACCCCGAGGAGTACAACCTCGATAACGTCAATGCGGGCAAGACCCTCTACAAGCTCTATGACCTGGTGGGCAAGCCCAAGTACCGTGCCGCCATGGACACCATCTACCGCCAGCTCGAGACCCAGCCGCGCACCAAAGAAGGCGTGTTTTGGCACAAGGCCGTCTATCCCAACCAGATTTGGCTCGATGGCATGTACATGGCGCAGCCGTTCTACATGCAGTACGAGCTGAGCTTCCACAACCGTCGTGCCTGCTCGGACAGCTTCCATATGTTCCAGGTCGTGCATGACCTGATGCGCAACCCCCTCAACGGTCTGTACTATCACGCTTACGACGCGAGCCGCAAACAGTTCTGGTGCGACCCGGTCACCGGCCTTTCGGCTAACTTCTGGCTGCGCGCCGAGGGCTGGTTTGCCATGGCGCTCATCGACACCTGGGAGCTTATGCCGCCTTCGATGTCGGCCGAGAAGGACGAGATCCGCAAGATGTTCCACGATCTGATCGACGCCATGCTGCCGTATCAGGACGAGAAGACCGGCATGTGGCACCAGGTTATCAACCTGCCCAATATCGCCCCCAACTACCTGGAGGAGTCGGGCAGCGCCATCTTTGCCAACGCCATCATGAAGGGCGTGCGTCTGGGCGTGCTGGGCGAGCGTTACTACCAGTACGGCCGTCGCGCCTTCGACGGCATCTGCGAGACCTGCCTGTCCGAGTATGACGGGCAGCTGGCGCTCGACAACATCTGCCTGGTTGCGGGCTTGGGAAACACCGCGCACCGCGAGGGCACGTTTGATTACTACATGAGCGAGCCCGTGGTCAAAAATGATGCAAAGGGTGTGGCGCCGCTGGTGCTTGCCTATATCGAGACCATGCATCACGACAAGCTGGCCGGTAAGCGCGATCCGCTCGCCCCCTCGGGCGTGTGCTCCATCGAGGACCCGTTTGGCGGATACACCCCGGGCATCAACGCTCATAAGGGATGTGAATAACGTGGGGGCTATTACTCCGGGCGTACGTTTGCACGACCTTCCGCAGGGGACCGTCGAGGAACGCATTCGCATGGCGGGAGAGCTGGGCTTTTCGTGCATTCAACTGCCGAGCAAGGTGCTCTACGCATCGATGGGGATCGATCGAGGCGGCCTGACCCACGAGCTTGCCGACCATTTGCGTGCGGTGCTCGACGAGGCGGGCGTTTCGGTCACCGTGCTCGGCTGTTATAAGAATCTGGCGACGCCCGATCGCCAACAGCTCATGGATAACTTTGCCGAGTACGAGGCATGCTTGAACTTTGCCCAGATGCTCGGCGGATGCCCGGTTGGCACCGAGACCGGTCGCCCCAATGCACAGAACCGCGTTGCTGACGACCGCATGACCGATGAGGCACTCGATGCGTTTGCAGACGGGCTTGCACACGTCTGCGATCGGGCCGAGGCCGTGGGTGGGCAAATTTTGATCGAGCCTGGTTGGAACGAAACGGTCAACACGCCGGATCGCTGCCGTGAGGTGCTAGAGCGCGTCTCGAGTCCGTCGCTCGGCGTGATCTATGACCCGGTATCACTGCTGCACCCCAGTGTTGTTGACGAAGCGCAGGAAATCACCGCGCGCATGCTCTACTTATGCGGCAGTAAGATCCGCGCGCTGCACGCCAAGGATTTTGAGGTCGTTGATAACGAGGACGAAGCCGGTTGGTGCGACGGTACGGGTTCGCGCCTGGTGTGTCATGGCGTGGGCGAGACGGGACGATATGACTTTGAGCCCGTGGTGGCCTGGGCGGCTGCCGCCTGCCCTGGGATTCCCTGCGTGGTCGAGAACAGCGTGCCGGCGACGGCGGCTGACTGCCTGGCGACACTCGAGCACATGTCCGCTCGCTGCGGGGCTTCGCATCGCGAGTTATAGCATTGGCTTTTGCCGTGTCGGCAGATTGAGATTACCTGTATGGGGGCGGCGGTGAAGGGTCTTTATCGTCGCCCCATTGGATTGCATTAAAAAGGGGAGTTGCGTGGCTATCCACATTGTCGAAGAGGCGAATCGTTGCCTGGGTTGTAAAAGGGCGTTCTGCCAGATTAAGGGCTGCCCGGTTCAGACGCCTATTCCACAGGTCATTGACCTGTTCAAACAGCGTCGTCTAGAAGAGGCGGGCGAGCTACTGTTCCAGAACAATCCCATGAGCGCGGTCTGCTCCATGGTTTGCAACCATTCGGGCCAGTGCGAGGGCGCGTGCATCCAGGGCCGCAAGGGCGCGCCGGTGCATTTCTCGAGCATCGAGAACTATATCTCCACGGCATATTTGGATCGTAAGGAGTGGAAGCCCGCACCGTCGTGCGGTAAACAGATTGCTGTGGTCGGTTCCGGTCCCGCTGGTATTACCGTGGCCATTAAGATGGCCCAGCTGGGCTGTGCCGTCACGGTATTTGAACAGCGCCCCGAGATCGGCGGTGTGCTGGAGTACGGTATCCCCGAGTTCCGCCTGCCCCGTGCGCTCGTGCAAAAGTACCGTCACGTGATGTGCTCGCTCGGCGTGCGCGTGCGCCCCTCGACCACCATCGGCGGCGCGTTGCACATCGATGACCTGCTGCGCGACGGCTATGATGCGGTCTTTGTTGGTACCGGTACCTGGCGAGCTCGAAAGTTGGGTATTCCCGGCGAGTCGCGCGGCAACGTGCTGTTTGGCATCGATTACCTGGTCGATCCCGCGAGCGTGGCGATCGGGCAGAACGTGGCGGTCATCGGCGCCGGCAATGTGGCCATGGATGTTGCCCGTACGGCCCTGCGCTCGGGTGCCCGCAAGGTCACTGTGTATGCCCGATCGCGCCATATCTCTGCCATCGATGACGAGGTGGAGCTGACCGAGCTTGACGGTGCCGAGATTGTGCGCGGCAAGGCGATCTGCGCCATCGATGATAACGGTCCGGTGTTCGAGACGGCTATCTTTGACGAGGACAACAACGTGGTGGGCTATGAGGAAGAGCTCGACCATGTGTCCGCCGACACAGTTGTGATCGCGGCTTCGCAGGTGCCCAAGGACAAGCTTGTGCTTACGACGGGCGGTCTGGAGACCGATCATCGCGGCCTTCTTTCGGTCGACGAGTACGGTATGACCACCGTGCCTGGCGTCTTTGCCGCCGGCGACGTGGTTAACGGCCCGCTGACGGTTGTTCACGCCGTAGCCGGCGCCAAGCTCGCCGTCGAAGGCATGACTACCTATCTGGGCCTCTAACTCCATCCCACCCATCAGTTGCGGTGAAATACGGACTGTTTTGGCTGGCAAAAGTCTCATCTACTCCGTATTCCACCGCAACTTTTTGTGGGGATCGGATTAAAGGCGGGGGAGTGCGAGCGGGTACGGACGCGGCGGTTGCTGATACGATAAGTACGTTAGCAACTGCCGCCGAGCGGCTTAAACGAAAGGAAGCCTGTATGGAGTCATCCGCCTACCCGATGCTCTTTAGCCCGATCAAGGTCGGTACGACCGAGGTCAAGAACCGCGTCTTTATGCCGCCGGTGTCCACCAACCTGGCCGATCATGGCTATGTGACTGACGACTTGGTCGATCATTACCGTGCCCGTGCCAAGGGCGGCGTGGGCCTCATCATCACCGAGGTCGTGACGGTCGAGCCCACCTATACCTATCTGCCGGGTGACATGTGCTGCTACGACGACACGTTTATCCCCGGCTGGGAAAAGCTCGCCGCGGCCGTCCACGAGTACGGCTGCAAGATCATGCCGCAGCTCTTCCACCCCGCCTACATGGCCTTTAACATCCCGGGCACGCCGCGCTTGATCGCTCCGTCCTTTGTGGGCCCGTCTTACGCCCGCGAGGCACCGCGCCCCATCACGGTCGACGAGATTCACGAGCTCACGCATCAGTTTGGCGACGCTGCCGTGCGTATGCAGAAGGCCGGTGTCGATGGCGTTGAGGTCCACGCAGCGCACGCCCACGGTATGCTCGGCGGCTTTTTGACTCCGCTCTACAACAAGCGTACCGACGAGTACGGCGGCTCGCTCGATGCCCGCATGCGCTTCCTGCTCGAGGTCATCGCCGAGATTCGCGAGCGCTGCGGCAAGGACTTTATCATCGACGTCCGCATCTCGGGCGATGAGTACACCGATGGCGGTCTGACCCTCAACGATATGATTTATGTCTCGCGTCGCCTGGAGAAGGCCGGCGTCGACATGATTCATGTGTCGGGCGGCACCACCATCAAGCGCGGCTCCGCGATTCCCGCCGCCGGTACCCAGCAGGCCTCGCACGCCGCCTGCTCGCGCGAGATTAAGAAGCACGTCAACATTCCCGTCGCCACCGTCGGCCGCATCAACGAGGCCTGGATCGCCGAGGAGCTGATCGAGGACGGCGCTGCCGACATCTGCATGATGGGCCGCGCCAATCTGTGCGATGCCGAGTTCTGCAACAAGGCCGCTGCCGGCAACGCCGACGACATCCGCCCCTGCATCGGCTGCCTGCGCTGCCTGAACGGCATTATGTTCGGCAAGCGCATCTCCTGCACCGTCAACCCGGACGTGGAGCGCGACGAGGCTGGCTACGAACCTGCTGCCGAGGCCAAGAACGTGCTCGTTGTGGGCGCTGGTCCTGCGGGCATGGAGGCAGCCTATATTGCTGCCAAGCGCGGCCACAACGTGGTGCTCGTGGATAAGCAGGATGAGCCGGGCGGCGAGATGCGCATCGCGGCCGTTCCTCCGGCAAAGCAGGAGCTCACCCGCGTGATCAAGTACCAGTATCGTCGTCTGGCCGAGGCGGGCGTGAAGTGCGTCTTTGGTACCGAGCTCTCGGCCGAGGACATTCAGCGCGACTACGCGGGCTACGAGGTTGTCCTGGCTTATGGCGCTGAGCCCATCGCCCCGGCCTTCATGCAGGGCTTTAAGCAGGTTATGACGGCTGACGACCTGCTGGGTGGCAAGGCTTTCCCGGGCAAGAAGATCGTCATCGTGGGCGGCGGCACCGTCGGTTGCGAGACAGCAGATTACCTGGCCCCGCTGGTCAACGACCTGTCGCCGGCCAATCGCGATGTCACCGTCATCGAGATGACCAAGACGCTCGCTGCCAACGAGGGCGGTGCCGGTCGCGCGGTGCTCATCACGCGCATGCTCTCCAAGGGCGTCCACGTGCTGACCGAGGCCAAGGTGACCGAGATTACCGAGGATGCCATCAGCTACGAAAAGGACGGCGAGATCCACACCATCGCCGATGCCGATACGCTGGTACTTGCCATGGGCTATCGTCCCAATACCAAGTTGGCCGACGACCTTGCTGCAGCCGGCGTTACCACCCACGTGTTGGGCGATGCCAACAAGTGCGGCAACATCCGCGACGCCATCGGCGATGGCTACAAGGTTGCTTGCGAGCTCTAGTCAACCCCTTGGTGCATGTGAGGCCTATCCCCGCGGCGTCAGTCGGTAGATAGTAAAAAGCGGCGGTCGTCCCGTACATGGGACGACCGCCGCTTGCGTCAGCTGCAATGAGTCATGCGATTAGAGGTCCAGAATCTCCTTGACCTTGACGATGATGGCCTCGTCGGTTGCGTTGGCAAAGAAGTACTCCTGGAAGTGCTCGCCGGCAAGTGCGCCCTTCACCAGGTCCTGGTCGAGCTCGTCCAGGATGTCGACGAGCGGACGCATGGTCACAGCGCGGACGCCGTCGAGGATCTTCTTGTTGCGCTGCTCGGGCTCAACACGCTCGGCAGGATAGCCGTTGCCCGAACCAAAGCCAAAGAGCTTCTCGAAGGTGTACTCGAGATTGAGCTCCTGGCCCCAGCCGTTCTTGAGGGCGAAGGGCATGGCGACGGCGTTGCCATCGTTGACCTGGGCAAAGGTGTAGGCGTCGAGCGGGTCGGCAACGTGGCCGCACAGCACGCCGGGGAAGGAGTTGCAGGCGAGCATGGCGCCCTCGCCGGTGCCGCAGCCGGTCACGACGTAGTCGGCAGCGCCGGAGTTGAGCAGCACGGCGGCCAGGATGCCGTTCTGCACATAGGTGAGGGGCTTGGAGTCGGCGTCGGCATACATGCCATAGTTAAAGACGGTGTGGCCCATGGGCTCGACAACCTTCTTAAGGGCAGCCTCGATCATAGGGTTCTTGGAGTTCTGAGAGTTCTCATTGATCAGAGCGATTTTCATTGCGAATTACCTTCCTATTTCTAACTTGCGGTGGAATACGGACTGTTTTGCCTGATAGAAGCCAAAACCAATCCTTATCTCACCGCAACTCAAATGAAAAACGAGTGGATGAAACCTGATGTGGGCAGTTGCGGTGACGCTTATTGAGGCTGCTTTCCAATGTATGCGAGGATGCCGCCGTCGACGTAGAGGATGTGGCCGTTGACGAAGTTCGACGCGTCGGAAGCCAGGAACACGGCGGGGCCCTTCAGGTCCTCGGGCGTGCCCCAACGGGCGGCCGGCGTCTTGGCAATGATGAACTGGTCAAACGGATGGCGGCTTCCGTCAGGCTGCGTCTCGCGCAGCGGCGCGGTCTGCGGCGTGGCGATGTAGCCGGGCCCAATGCCGTTGCACTGGATGTTGGCCTCGCCAAACTCGGAGCAGATGTTCTTGGTGAGCATCTTCAGGCCGCCCTTGGCCGCGGCATAGCCGGCGATGGTCTCGCGACCCAGCTCGCTCATCATCGAGCAGATGTTGATGATCTTGCCGTGGCCCTTGGCGATCATGCCGGGCAGACAGGCCTTGGACACGATAAACGGTGCGTTGAGGTCAATATCGACGACACGACGGAAGTCCTCGGCGCTCATGTCGAGCATCGGGGTGCGCTGAATGACGCCGGCGTTGTTGACCAGGATATCGGGCGTGGTACCAAAGTCGGCCTCGATCTTGGCGATGAGCTCGGCGACGACGGCCTCGTCGGTGACGTCTGCCACGTAACCATGGGCCTCAAAGCCCAGCTCGCGGTAGTGCTTCTCGGCCTCGGCGACCTTGTCGGCGTGACGTGCGTTAAAGGCGATCTTGGCGCCGGCCTCTCCGAGCGCCTCGGCAATGGCCATACCGATGCCATAGGTGGCGCCGGTTACGAGCGCGACCTTGCCATCCAGGCGGAAGCTGTCCATAAGATCAGACATAGCGATCCTTTCAAAAGAAACGTTCATCTATATAAGTCTTGCTTTTCATACAAGGTCAGTATAGGAGAAGAGGGGGAATTAAAAGTCAGATTCTTCTAAAATCAGGTGAACGTTCACTTTTAAAAGGTAAACGGTGATCTCGCCCTTGCCGCGCGGACGTTTATTCGCTCTGTTCCTGCGCGCCCTCCGCAATCATGTTGCGGTTATACACCAGGTGCAGATACATCGCGTCGTGCGCGGCGGTGGGATTGCGCGAGGCGATGGCGTCGGCCACATCGCGGTGCGTGCGGATAGTTTCCTCGACGAGCTTTTTGCCGGTCACGTCGATAAAGAGGGGGACGGATGCCTTGAGCACGCCCATCAGGCGGGGAACGACGAGGTTTCCGGAGCTCTCGGCAATGGCATTGTGGAACGCGGTGTCGGCGGCGGAGTAATCCTCACCGGCCTCGGCCAGGCGCTCGGATTCGTCGCAGAGCTCTTTGATACAGACGACCTGGTCGTTGGTTGCGTGCTCGGCTGCCATGCGTGCAATCTGCGGCTCGATCATAAAGCGCACCTCGAGTAGGTCGCGCGCCAGACGCTGCTTGTCGTCGATAAAGGTAAAGCCCAGCGGGTCGTCGGCAACGCCGGGGTTTGACGCCACATAGGTGCCCGAACCCTGCTTAATGCGCACGATATTGCGCGACTGCAGCAACTTCATGGCCTCGCGCACGGTGCTCCTGCCGGCGCCCAAGCGCTCGACCAGCACGGTTTCCTTGGGCAGGCGATCGCCTTGCTCAAGGTGTTCATCCAGAATTAATTGAATGATTTTCTCCGATATTTGCTCGGGGAGTCCCGATTCGGCGCGGGCCATAGCTATACCTTTCATTACAAAATTCATCTGAGCTATTTTAGCGCACCACGGATACGATATTGGCCGCTGGATTTGAGTCGGGCGGCTTAGATATACCGTTCGCAGCGCAAATACGACCGTTTACCAAATACATCAGATGTATTTCGAACAAATTTCAAAATGAAACATCAGACCTTTCCAAAACACGCTATAGTCATCAGACGAATTCAAAAGGTCTGATGAATTGGAGGAAAGATGTCAGACCCAACGTTTATGGCCGACCCCACCAGGCTGGTCATCGCCGCTATCGTGGGCATCGCGCTGCTGCTTGCGCTCATCATTAAGTTCAAGCTGCATCCTGTGCTTTCGATGATGGTCTCGGCGCTCGCGATCGGCATCGGCGCCGGTATGCCGCTCGACCTGGTGGCGGACACTGTCACCAAGGGCGTGGGAACCACGCTGCAAAACATCGCCCTGCTCATTGGCCTCGGCTCGATGTTTGGCCAGATTCTTGAGGAGAGCGGCGGCGCCAAGAAGATCGCCCAGACCTTCATCGATACCTTTGGGCAGGGTCATTCCAGCTGGGCGCTGGGCATTACCGGTCTGGTTATCGGCACTACGGTGTTCTTTGAGGCCGGCGTAGTCGTTTTGATTCCGCTTGCGTTTAGCGTGGCGTCGCAGACCAAGAAGTCGACCCTCTACTACGGCATCGCCCTGCTCGCGGGACTTGCCGCTGGCTATGCGTTTGTGCCGCCTTCGGCCGGTTCGGTCCTGGTCGCCGGCACGCTCGGTGTCGACCTGGGCACTATGATCCTCGTCGGTATCCCCACCGCCTTCATCGCCATGGCGATTGCCGGCGTCATCTGGGGCCGCAATGTGGGCGGCCGCATCTTTACGGACGTTCCCGAGCATTTCACTTCCGCCGAGGGGGCGAGTGACGACAAGGAGCTTCCCTCCTTTGGCATGGTACTCGCGATCGTGCTCACGCCGCTTTGCCTGATTCTGTTGGGCACGCTGTCTTCTTACATCTCCATGCCCGAGCAGGTCGCCTCGATCCTTGCCTTCCTGGGCAAGCCGTTCGTCGCTTTGACGCTCGCCACGCTCGTCGCGATGTATCTGC
>USHR01000031.1 GCA_900554495.1 uncultured Collinsella sp. | reverse complement strand
GGGCGATAACGGCGGCATGGCTCGTCTTGCCACCGTGGCTGGTCAGGATGCCCTCGGCGGCGACCATGCCCTTCAGGTCGTCGGGGTTGGTCTCCCAACGAACCAGAATGACCTTGTGACCCTCGGCGGAACGCGCGACAGCGTCGTCGCTCGAGAACACGACCTCGCCCACGGCGGCACCGGGGCTGGCATTAAGACCGCTGGCGAGAGCCTCGTACTTCTTGGAGGCGTCGAACTGCGGGTGAAGGAGCTGGTCGAGTTGCGCGGGATCGATGCGGCTCACGGCCTCTTCGCGGGTGATCAGGCCTTCCTCGACCATTTCGATGGCGATGCGCAGGGCGGCGGTGGCGGTGCGCTTGCCCACGCGGGTCTGGAGCATCCAGAGCTTGCCCTGCTCGATGGTAAACTCGATATCGCACATATCGCGGTAATGATCCTCGAGCGTCAGGAACACGCGCTCGAGCTCCTCACCTGCGGACTCGAGGCCCGGGGTGGTCTTGAGGTCGGCGATGGGCTCGGTGTTGCGGATACCGGCGACGACGTCCTCGCCCTGGGCATTAACCAAAAAGTCACCGTAGAACTCCTTGGTGCCGTCGGCCGGATTACGCGTAAAGGCGACGCCTGTCGCAGAGGTCTCGCCCTTGTTGCCAAAGGCCATGGCCTGCACGTTGACGGCGGTGCCGAGCTCGTCGGAGATGCCGTGCTGTTTGCGATAGATGCAGGCGCGCTCGTTCATCCAGCTGCCAAAGACGGCCTGGATGGCAAGGCGCAGCTGGAGCTCCGGATCGTGTGGAAAGACGGGCTTGCCATCGGAGGCCTCGAGCTCGGGATACAGGGCGGCATCGACGTTCTCGGAGAAGATGCCCTTAAAGGTCTCGACGAGTTCCTGCAGGTCCTCGGCCGAAAGCTCGGAATCGACGCGAACGCCGGCGACCAGGCGGGCCTGGGTCAGGGCGTTCTCGAACAGGTCGGCATCGACACCCATGACGACGTTGGAGAACATCTGGATAAAGCGACGATAGCTATCCCAGGCAAAACGCGGGTTCTGCGTCTGCGCGATGAGGCCCTGGACGGAATCGTCATTGAGGCCCAAGTTGAGGACCGTGTCCATCATACCGGGCATGGAGAACGGAGCGCCCGAACGAACCGACACGAGCAGCGGATCGGAGGCGTCGCCGAGCTTCTTGCCGCAGCGGGCCTCGAGGTCGGCCTCGGCAGCAACGATCTCATCGAGTGCACCTTCGGGCCAGACGTTGCCGGCACCGGAGTACTCGACACAGGTCTGGCAGGTAATGGTAAAGCCACCGGGAACCGGCAGGCCGATGCGGCTCATCTCGGCTAGGTTTGCGCCCTTGCCGCCAAGCACGAAGTTCATGGATTTGTCGCCCTCAGTGACGCAGGTGCCCTGGGCGTCGGTTCCAAAACGGTAAACCCTCTTGCAATCGCTCACGATACTTCCCCTTCCATACGCTCTCGCGCACGACCGTGGTGACGAATCGACCCGCCGGATGCGGGCCGTGAAGGAACTATACGGCGGGTTTCACGCTGACATGAGAAGAGGGTACGGGGTTTGGTAAACGTGGTAAATGTGGCGGTAAACGGTAGGTAAAGTTGGTTACCTTATGAAGATACCAATGCAAGAGAATTGCAGGTCAAATGCAAGTTTCTTGCTAAATCGCTTTACCATTATCGTGCATTATTTTAGGTAGTCTTGTTTAGACGGGGCATTTTTAGCTATCCCAATAAGCTAGCTTTGGTGGGCTCGGCGGGTGGCGCGGCGGGCACGGGCTTCTTGGATTTCGACCAAGTGACTTACGATCTCGGAGGCGCTCTCCTCGATCGCCTTGCCGTCGGTGCGCACCACAAAGCAACCTAGACGCTTCATGAGGGCACGAGCCTCCTCGAGCTCACTGCGCACACTCTCGGGCTCGGCATAGGAACCGGCAACGGCACGGGCATAGTCGTCACCCAGGCGGCTATCGCGAATCTCGGAAATCACATCGACGGTCGAAATCAGACCGAAGAGACGCATCGGATCGACCTCGTAAATCGACTTGGGCGGCTCCATACCGTGCGCCAACGGAACGTTGGCGACCTTATAGCCCTGATAGGCCAAATACATCGACAGCGGCGTCTTGGACGTGCGCGACACGCCCAGCAAAACGATATCGGCACCCGACAGATCGTCGCAACCACGTCCGTCATCGTGCTCGACAAAGTACTCCATGGCCTCGATGCGGTGGAAATACCGGTCATCAGTCTTATGGATCACACCCGCCACTCCTTTTGGCGGCACGCCGATAAGCGACGACAGCACCGCAAGCGCCGGGCCGATCAGGTCGACCGAGCGAATGTGCAGCATGCCCAAGTAGTCGAGCACGCGGGCGCGAAGCGCCGGATCGACAATAGTGTGGAACACGGCAATATCGCGATGGTCGGCATCGACGCGCGGACCCACAAACGACTTAACCTGCTCCACTGAGTTCACCTTGGGCAGGCGCAAGAGACGAAAAGCCCCTTCATCAAATTGCCCGGACGCCGCAAGCACCACCTCACAAGCGGTATCACCGAGCGAGTCGGAGATAACGATAACGGTGGGACGAGCGGTGACCGGGCAATCCATGCGGGGCTCCTTTTGCGCTTATGCGCAGGCTAGCTTACTTTTTGCGGGCAAGCTCACCAATGTTGGCGATGCCGGAGAAAACGGCCTCGAAGCGGTTGAGCAGCTTAAGGCGATTATCGCGGAGCTGCTCGTCCTTGTCCATGACCATAACCTCGTCGAAGAAACGGTCGATAGGCGCGCGCAGGGCGGCCAGAGCGGCAAACGCGGCAGGATAATCCTCGGCGGCGAGAGCGGCGTCGACGGCGGTCTGAGCGGCCTCGGAGGCATCGGCAAGCGCAAGCTCGGCCTCGCCCATCAGGGCGCGATCGTACTCCGCTCCCAGTTCGGGCTTGGAGATATGCGCCGCGCGGGCGTAAGCGGTCGCCAGGTTGTCGAAGGTCTCGGCGTCGTTCTTGCGGGCCTCATCGAGGGCGGCGCAGCGGGCGAAGAAGACCGACGGGGCAATGATGTGCACCGCGGAAACGGCGGCAACGGTGTCGGCCGGGATCTTCTCGTCGCGGGCCATGCTCACCAAACGGCCGTGGAAGAAGTCGCGAACCTGCTGGGCGACCTCGGCGGCGTCGAACTCAATGCCCTGCTCGCTATAGAGCTCGAGCGCAAAGTCGATGAGCGACGTGGGGTCGATCGGCAGACGGTCGCGAAGGATGTTGATGATGCCGATGGCGGCACGACGCAGCGCGTACGGGTCGGAAGAGCCGGTCGGGGGCTCGCCGATGGCAAAGATGCCGGCAATGGTATCGAGCTTGTCGGCGCAGGCCACGATGCAGCCAGCGGTGCCCTCGGGGAGCTCGTCACCGGCAAAGCGGGGACGATAGTGATCGCGAATAGCGTGAGCGACCTCGTCGTTCTCCCCCATCGCGCTGGCGTAGTAACCGCCCATCACGCCCTGCTGGCTCGTGAACTCGACGACAGCGTTGGACACCAGGTCGGCCTTGCACAGGTGAGCGGCGCGGCCGGCGTCGGCGGCCAGGTGGGCACCCAGGTGAGCCTCGCGGGCAATAGCGAGCGCGAGCTGCTCAATACGCTCGGACTTGGCGAGCACGCTGCCGAGCTTCTCCTGGAAGGCGACCTTGGCCAGACGCTCACGGAACTCGTCGAGGGAGATCTTCAGATCCTCCTCGTAGAAGAACTTGGCGTCGTCCAGGCGGGCGCGCACGACACGCTCGTTGCCGTCGATCACGCGCTCGGCATTCTCGGGCTTGCTGTTGGAGACGACCACGAACTCACGCGTCAGCTTGCCCTCGCCGTCATAGATCGGGAAGTAACGCTGGTTGGTGAGCATAGACTCGCAGATGATCTCGTGCGGCACCTTGAGGAACTCCTCATCGAAGGTGCCGACGAGCACCGTCGGCCACTCGCAGAGGTTGATGACCTCCTCAAAGACCTTCTTGGGCGTATCGACGTGGCAGCCGGGGCGCGCAGCCTCGACCTCGGCGATACCGGCAAGGATGGCCTCGCGACGGCGCTCGGCAGAAAGCACACCGGCATCCTCGAGCACCTGCTCGTAAACAGCGGGGCTGGCGACCACATGGTCACCGGGGCCAAGCACGCGATGGCCGCGCGTGGTATTGCCGCTCGTCACGTCAGCAAAGGACACGGGCACGACATCCTCGCCCAAAAGGCAGCAGATCCAGCGGACCGGACGCACGAACGTGGCGTGCTCGTGACCCCAGCGCTGAGAGCGGTAATTGGGCCACTGCAGGCCGGCGATGGTCTTCTCGCACAGGGCCGTCAGAATCGGGGTGGCCGGGGCAGAAGGGATGTTCTTCTCGGCAAAGACGTACTCACGGCCGTCGGTGTCCTCGCGACGGACCAGGTCCTCGGCAGCCACACCGCACTTGCGGGCGAAGCCCTGGGCGGCTTTGGTGGCGTTTCCGTCGGCGTCGAAGGCGATGTTGGCCGCGGGGCCACGCTTAACCTCGTGAACCTCATCGGTCGCGGTGGCGACGTCGGCAACGAGCGCAGCCAGGCGACGCGGGCTCGAGATCACGCGGACCTCGCCGTGGGCCAGACCGGCCTCGTCGAGACCCTTGGCAATCATGGTGCCAAGCTGCTTGACGGCATTGTTCAGCGGTGCAGAGGGCATTTCCTCCGTACCGATCTCAAACAGGAAATCCTTAGCGTCTGCCATGGCTTACGCCACCTCGCCTTCCTGGTCGGCATTCTCGTTGACTCCGGCGACCTCGGCCATGTAGGCCTCGCAGCACGCCTTGGCGACGGCGCGGACGCGCAGAATGTAGTTGGCGCGCTCGACTGCGGACAGCGCACCGCGGGCATCGAGCAGGTTGAAGGCGTGGCTGCACTTCATGACGCAGTCATATGCCGGCAGCGGCAGCTTGCGCTCCAGGCAGGAGTGGCACTCAGCCTCGTAGTCGTCAAACTTCTGACGCATCATCTCGACGTTGGCGACCTCAAAGTTGTAAGCGCTGAACTCGCGCTCGTTCTCCAGGAACACGTCGCCGTAGGTCATGGGCGTGCCGTCGGGCAGATAGCTCCACACCAGGTCGTAGACCGAGTTGACGCCCTGGGCGTACATGGCGATACGCTCCAGGCCATAGGTGATCTCGACGGGCACGGGGTCGACCTCGATGCCGCCCACCTGCTGGAAGTACGTAAACTGCGTGACCTCCATGCCATTGAGCCAGACCTCCCAGCCAAGACCCCAGGCGCCGAGCGTCGGGCTCTCCCAGTCGTCCTCGACAAAGCGGACGTCATGGTCGTTGGGGTCCAGGCCAATGGCGGCCAGCGAACCCAGGTAAAGCTCCTGGGCGTTGACCGGCGAGGGCTTGATGAGCACCTGGAACTGATAGTAGTGCTGCATGCGGTTGGGGTTCTCGCCGTAGCGGCCATCGGCGGGACGGCGGCAGGGCTGCGCATAGCAGGTGCGCCACTCGGCGGGACCGAGCGAGCGCAGCGTGGTCGCGGTATGGAAGGTACCGGCACCGACCTCGGAGTCATAGGGCTGCATAATGACGCAGCCCTGCTCGCCCCAGTACTGCTGGAGGCGCAGGATGATGTCTTGGAAGGAAAGCGATGAAGCGTTCATGCCTCTAATATCCCCTCGTCGAAACGATTACACGGTTAGGTACTGTACTATAGCGGTTTTTAGTCGATAGCACCGATACGGTTGAGCGGCCAGTAGCGTACAAGCGCCACGGCGATCAAGTCGGAGCGGTCGACCGGGCCAAAGTAGCGGGAGTCAGCAGAGTTCTCGCGGTTGTCGCCCATCACCCACACACAGTCGTCAGGGACGGTGTAGGGATAGCTCACCTGAGCGCCGGGGGCTTGGACCGAAAGCGGCCAGCTCATGCCGGTCGTATAGTCCTCATCGAGCGCCTGGCCGTCGACGACGACCTTGCCGTCCTGCAGGTCGACCGTCTGGCCGGCCGTGGCGATGACGCGCTTTACCAGCACGTCATGCTCGGACGTGGCATCGGGGTTGTGGAACACCACGATATCGCCTTGCTTGACGGGCTGTCCGAGTTCGAGCGTCACCTTCTGCGCCAGAATCTGATCGCCGATCTCAATCGTGGACTCCATGGAGCCGGTGGGCACCACAAAGGGTTCGACCACAAACGAGCGAATCAAGAAGGTTGCGACCAGCGCGATCGCAACGATTACGATCCACTCAAAGGCGCCCCTCAGGGCAGAATGCTGCGATGGGACCATTCTCACTCCTCGCTCTGCGAATACGAAGCGTCCAGGATCTCCTGCGCGTACGCGCGCTCCTCGGGCGTAAGGCGTGCCGTCTCGATAAGATCGGGACGCCAACGACAGGTACGCTCGATGGCGTTTTTGCGACGCCAGGCATCGACCTTGGCGTGGTCGCCGCTTACGAGTACTGGAGGCACGCCCTCGCCATTAAACTCGGCGGGGCGGGTGTACTGCGCGTACTCGAGCAGGCCACCGTCCTCGGCGGTCGAGAAGGACTCGTCGACATTGCTCATCTCGTCGCCCAAGGCTCCGGGAATGAGCCGTACGACGGCATCGGCCACGACCATAGCGGGCAGCTCGCCGCCCGTGAGCACGTAGTCGCCAATCGACAGACGCTCGTCGGCATACGCATAGGCACGCTCGTCGACACCCTCGTAGCGACTGCACACAAACAGCAGGCGCTCACTTTTGAGCAGGCGCTCGGCCACATGCTGCGTAAAGGGCTCGCCGCAGGGGGTGAAGAACACCACGGTGGGCTTGGGACCCTCGGAGCTGATGGCCTCGATTGCCTCGGCAATGGGCTCGACCTTCATGAGCATGCCCTGCCCGCCGCCATACGGCTCGTCATCGACGGTACGATGGCGGTCGTGCGTCCAGTCGCGCAGGTTATACGCCTTAAAATCAAAAAGGCCGGCCTTACGGGCGCGGCCCAAAATCGACGTGGACATGACGGGCTCAAACATCTCGGGAAAGACCGAAAGGGTCTCAATCAGCATGCTGTCCTCCCTACTTGTCCATATCGATCAAGCCGTCCATAACGTGGACGGAAATTGTTCCTGTGTCGGGAAGATCGAGCACAACCTGCTCGATCACGGGAATCAGCACCTCGCCGTACCGATCGCCCTCGACAACCCAAACATCGTTGGCGGGCGTCGACATGATCTCGACAATCGTGCCGAGCGACCCAAAGCGCTCGTCGACCACCTCGCGACCCATGAGGTCGGTATAGGCGGCGTCGAGCGAATCAAGCTCGAAGTCGTCACGATTGGCCAGCACGTAGCATCCGGTGATGCCCTCGGCGGCCGTCAAGTCGTCTATGCCCTCAAACGAGACCAGATCGCCATCGCCCGTATCGGTGACGGATACGACCGTGCAAAAACGGTCGCGCTTGAGCGCCGGCGGCGTCAAGGCGACACGCATACCCGGCTCCAATACAGAAGGAAGCCCCCGCAGCAGCTGCGCGAGGACCTCCCCCTTCCTTCCGTGCGGCTTGACCACACGGGCGATGTTTTTGTACTGGGACCTCAAGGTCCTAGCCCAGAACCTCTACCTCGACAGCAGTGTCGAGGCGAGCGGCCAGTGCACGGGCGAGCGTGCGAATGGCCTTGATGGTACGGCCACGACGGCCGATGACCTTAGCGACGTCATCCTCGGCAACCGAAACCTCAATCGTAGAGGCGTCTTCGCCATCGATGACCTCGAGGCTCACGGAATCCGGGTCGTCGACGATCTGAACAACGAGATATTCGACGAGATCGGCGATGCGATCTGAGAGCATTGCCTCACCCTCGAGCTGTGCAGCGTCAACCTCAGGCACGATTTACTCCTCGGCGCCCTCAGCGGCCTCAGCGGCAGCCTTAGCGGCCTCGGCCTCTTTGGCGAGCTGCTTCTTGGACTTCTTGACGACGGTCTCGGTCTTCTCGCCCTCGTTGGCGGCCTTGACCAGAGCGGCGACGGCGTCGGTGAGCTGAGCGCCCTTGGACTGCCAGTCAGCAATCTTCTCGAGGTCGAGGTTGATGGTCTTGGGGGCGGTCATCGGGTTGTAGCGGCCAACCTCCTCGATGATACGACCGTCACGCGGGGCGCGGGAATCGGCGACGACGACACGGTAGTACGGACGCTTCTTAGCGCCGTGACGAGCAAGGCGAATCTTGACTGCCAAAGGAAACTCCTCCAACCAAGCAGCTTTAGGCTGCAACTACAAACAAACAGTTGAACATAATACGCCATCGACGCGGGCAGGTGAAGTCCGTGAGACCAACTTCTTCGGTGTAGTCGAGGGCAAATCCATATCTTAGACAAGAATTCGCGATTTGCAAGCACATACACGCACCCCACATGAGCTGCGCGGTATACTCATGACATGGAAAGACGCGAACATACATACGGTTATGAGGATGCTGCGGGCGTCACGCCGCCGCCCTGGACGGGTCCGGCGGTGGGCCTGATGGACCTCGATGCATTTTTTGCGAGCGTGGAGATGCTCGATCATCCCGAATGGCGCGGAAAGCCGCTCATCGTGGGCGGAGACGCCGAGTCACGCGGCGTCGTGTCCACGTGTTCGTACGAGGCTCGTCGCTTTGGCGTGCGTTCTGCCATGGCCTCGGCCGAGGCGCGGCGCCTGTGCCCGCAGGCCATTTGGACGCTCGGACACTTTGATCGCTACCGTGAGGTGAGCGCGCAGGTCATGGCGATTCTCGCCGATGAGACACCGCGCGTGGAGCGCGTGTCCATCGACGAGGCCTTTATCGATATTACGCCGGGCCGGTTTGCGCCCGAGGATCCGCTACTGGTAGCACGGCGCATGAGCGACCGCGTTGCGGCGCTGGGGGTGACGTGTTCCATCGGCGTCGGCTGCAACAAGACCGTGGCCAAAATCGCAAGCGAGCGCGACAAGCCGTTTGGTCTGACCATTGTGCGCCCCGGTACGGAACAGCGCTTTTTGGCTGCGCTGCCGGTATCTGCCATGAGCGGAATCGGGCGTTCGGCCGAGGAGCGACTGCGTCGCATGCGCATCTATACACTCGGCGAGCTTTCACGCGCGCCAGAGTCCACCCTGGCTGCAATTTTTGGCGTGAATGGCGAGCGCATGCGTCAGCGTGCTTTGGGGCTCGAAGTATCCGAGGTCACCGGCCTGGATGACGAACGTGAAGTTAAATCGGTGAGCAATGAGCGCACCTTTGCGAAGGATTTGACTGAGCGTGGGGATATCGAGGCGGCGATTGCGCTGCTGGGAGAGTCAGTGGGACGCCGTCTGCGCCGTCAGGGGCTGACGGGTGCCACGGTAACGCTCAAGCTTAAGTATTCGTATGGCAGCGGGCGTACGGCGCAGCGCCGGCTGCCCCATCCGACCGACGATGAGAACATCTTCGTGGCGGTTGCACTCGAACTGCTCGACAACATCTGGCAGGAAGGCATGCATGTTCGCTTGGCAGGCATCGGCATGAGCGACTTCAACCACCAAGGCGGTATCCAAACTGACCTGTTCTGCGAGATTGATGACCGCGGAGCCCAATCCAGCGACCGCCGCGACCTCTCCGTCGCCATCGACGCCGTCCGAGACAAATTCGGCGACACCGCCCTATCCTTCGGCCGCCAATCCCGCTTCAACGATTAGCCGCCTTTGGGCAAAAAGAAAGCCGGGCAGCTGCAGGTAGTGCAACTGCCCGGCGAACGGTAAAGGGTAGTTCAAGAGAAGCCCCGGCCCAAATAAGGTCCTAGAGGAGGTTGAGGGGAAGCTGGGGAGCGTCGCCCCAGAGCTTCTCCAGACGGTAGAAGTCGCGTGCCTCGGGGGTGAAGACGTGAACGACGACCGAGCCGTAGTCCATGAGCATCCAGGTCTTCTGCTCGCGGCCCTCGATGGAGAACGGGTGCTCACCACAAGCCTCGGCGACCTTCTCCTCGATCTCGTCGACAATCGAATCGACCTGACGGTTATTGGTACCGGTGGCGAGCACAAAGTAGTCGCACACGTCGGAGAGCTCGGTCAGATCGAGCACCTGCACGTCCTCGCCCTTCTTGTCGTAGGCGGCCTGCGCGGCGGCGCGGGCGACATCCTCGGCGGCGACACCGCTCGCGGACAGCGAGGCGGCAGTGCGGTCGGACGTGGCAACGAAGCTCTTGTGCTCCACACCTTCAAGAATCTGCTCGTCGGTCATGGTCTCGTCGGCCATGGAATACCTCTTTCTAGACGCACCCGAGCTAGCGCAGCTGGGCGTAATGGTTGTAAATCGTAATAGCCGTGGGATAAAGATAGCGCCCGGACTGGATCACATAGACCAGACCCTGTGCAAAACAGGAGAAGAACAACTCGTCAAGCGTCGACTCCCCCACCATCTTGCGCAGCGCGTGGGCATAATCACCATGGCGGTTGGGTTCGATGGCATCGGCAACAAAGACCACCATATCGAGCGGCGTCATGTCGCAGGCGCCCACGGTGTGACGGTCGACAGCCTGAAAGACCGCCGGCGACAGCTCGGGAAAAAGCTGCGGAAGCTCATAGGCGGCAACCGGTCCATGCAAAAGCGGCGTCGCGGCAGACGGAGAGCCGGCAATCTTAATGCCGTAATGCAGAGCGCGCGTGACCAGCTCGTCGTCGGAGAGCACCTTATCCCAGTCATGGATCAGGCCGGCGGCAGCGGCATTAAAGCGGTCGACACCGTATACCTCGGCTAGGTGCAGCGCGGTCTCGGCAACCCCTAGCGAATGCACGTAGCGCTTGCGCTTATCCTTCATACGCACATCGAGCAGCTCTTGAATGCGCTTGAGCAGCGCGCGCTCATCGCCCTCAAACTGATCCTCTACCGACAACGTAGACCCCCATCACTCAAAATCTTCTTGACCCAGATCGGTATACAGCCCGCGCTTGCGAATATAGCCGAGCACGGACTCGCTCGTAAGATAGCGCACGCTCATGCCACGGGCAACTCGCTTACGAATGTTGGTCGAGCTAATCGCCAGCGCCGGAATCTGGATATAGCGCACGTCAAACGGCAGGCCCGACTCTTTGATTCGCGCGCGAGCAGTATCGATATCAAAGCCCGGTCGCGTCGCCGCAATGAACGTGGCAAGCTCGGCGATTCGGTCGGCATCATGCCAGGTAACAATATCGATAATCGCGTCGGCGCCCGTAATAAAGTAGAGCTTTACCTGAGGCGGGTAAAAGTCGCGAAGGGCATGAAGTGTATCGGCCGTATAGGTCACGCCAGGACGATCGATCTCGAAACGGCTCGCCAAAAAAGCCGGATTCGCAGCGGTGGCGAGGACCGTCATGGCATAACGGTCCTCGGCAGGCGTCACCGGTTTGTCGAGCTTAAAGGCGGGAGAGCCGGCCGGCATAAAGAGCACGGCGTCCAAGTCGAGCGACTCGCGCGCCTGCTCGGCGGTAACCAAGTGCCCGTAATGAATCGGGTCAAAGGTACCACCCATAATGCCGAGCCTAAACTCCTGCCCGTCTTCTAGAGGAAGCTCGGGCAGACCGATTCCACCGCGCAGCGACATGGCTTACTCGCCCTCCGGGGTCTCAACAACGTCGACTTCGGTAGTGCCTTCGGAACCCTCGGTGACATCAGCCACGTCCGAACCCTCGGCCGCTACGTCAATAACCTCAACGCCTTCGTCCTCAAGCTCCTCCTCGTACTCCGAGAAGTCCTCGGCGCCCTCAAAGTCAAAGGCGCGCTGGCAAATGCGGACCTCGTCGCCCGCACGGCAGCCGGCCTTCTCGAGCGCGTCGTCAACACCCATGCGCGCAAACTTATGCTGCAGGTAGATGACGGCTTCCTCGTTTTCCCAGTCGGTCTGGATGACCATACGCTCGATGGCGCGACCGACCACGCGGAAGGCATGGGGCTCTTCCTGAACAATACGGAACCGCTTCTCGCGCTGCAGGCGGCGGCGCTCCCACTCATCGTCGCGCAGATCGACCGGCTCATCGGAGACAGCCAACTCGGCGCGCAGCTTGGCCACCTGCTCGCCCACGGCAAGCATCAGCGTGTTGAGGCCGGCGCCCGTCACAGCAGACACGGCAAAGAACATATGTCCGTCGTCGAGCGCAGCGCGTTTGAGGTCGGCAATCTTGTCAGCCGTGCCCGGCGCATCGCACTTGTTGGCGACGATGATCTGAGGGCGCTCCGAAAGCTCGGCGCCATACTGCTCGAGCTCGCGGTTGATGATGCGATAGTCCTCGACCGGATCACGATCCTCAAAGCCGCCCGTCATATCGACGACATGCATGATGAGTGCCGTGCGCTCGATGTGGCGTAGGAACTGATGGCCCAAGCCCTTGCCCTCGCTCGCACCCTCAATGAGGCCGGGGACGTCGGCAACGACATAGGAGTACTCGCCGGCACGCACCATACCCAGGTTGGGCACGAGCGTGGTAAACGGATAGTCGGCGATCTTGGGTCGGGCAGCACTCATACGCGCGATAAGCGAGGATTTGCCCACCGAGGGGAAGCCCACGAGCGCGGCATCGGCCATGAGCTTCATCTCGAGCTCAATCCAGTGCTCCTCGGCCGGCTCGCCCAGCTGGGCGAACGCGGGCGCGCGGCGCACGGACGTTACAAAGTGCGTATTGCCCAGACCACCGGCACCGCCGGGCGCCACGACAACGCGCTCGCCATCGTGCACCAGGTCGGCAATCTCGAACATCGGGGTCTGCGTCTCGGGGTCGAGCTCGCGCACCACGGTACCCATGGGAACCTTGAGAATCAGGTCCTCGCCGCTCTTGCCGTTGCGGCGGGCGCCCTGGCCGTGCGTTCCGCGCTCGGCACGGAAGTGATGCTTAAAGCGGTAGTCGATCAGCGAAGACAGCTGAGCATCGGCCTGGATGACGACATTGCCGCCACGACCGCCGTCGCCGCCATCGGGGCCACCCTTGGGGACAAAGGCCTCGCGCCTAAACGACATGCATCCGGCACCGCCGTCGCCGCCGCACACGTTAATGCGGCTGATATCGGTGAACTGTGACAACAGAATCGCCTCCTACAAAAAAGAGGGAGACCCTTGAATCCTAAAACTCAAGTGCCTCCCACATATGTGCTCTATGAAGGGTGAATTACGCGTTCGCGAGCGGGCGTACGCTGACCCTATGCTTGATACCCTTGTGGAACTCAACGGTACCGTCGACCAGCGCGAACAGCGTGTCGTCCTTGCCACGGCCAACGTTCTCACCCGGGTGGATGTGCGTGCCGTGCTGACGGACGAGAATCGTGCCCGTGGTTACCGTCTGGCCGGCGAAGCGCTTCGTGCCAAGGCGCTGACCGCGGGAGTCACGGCCATTACGGGAGGAACCGAGTCCTTTTTTGTGTGCCATTGTGTATACCTACTCTTTCGTTACGAGTGTAATCTACTCGGCGACGGGAGCCTCGGCAACAGCCTCGGCCTCTGCCTTGACAGCCTTCTTGGCGCGGGACGTAGCCTGGACCTTCACGATCTTCAGCTTGGTGAGCTGCTGACGATGACCCTTCAGACGACGATAGCGCTTACGCTTGTGGAACTTGAAGACCAGCTGCTTCTCGCCCTTGAACTGCTCAACGATCTGAGCGGTAACCTTGGCCTTGGCCAGCTTGTCGGGATCGGTGACGATCTTCTTACCATCGTTGAGGAAGATAACCGGCAGGGTGACCTTGTCGCCCTCATTGCCCTCGATCTTCTCGACGGTGATGACATCGTCGGTGGCGACCTTGTACTGCTTGCCGCCCGTGTTAACGATTGCGTACATGTTTACTTGCCCTTCATGCATCAGTTAGTGCAACAGCCGAATATAGTAGCAGGCGAAAATACCCCCGTCAACGAGTATGTGGAGCAAATCCACAAGTTCGCACAGGTATGGGGCTGACGAGTCGGCCCTCGTCGTCCTCGCATGCTTGATTCTGACGCTCGACATCGTAGGAGCAGATGGTCACGAGGTCTTGCATACCGGTGGAAACAATAGGTGCATCCACGCCCGGGGTCAAGCCCTGCAACAAAACATCAGCAGCAGAAAGCAAAATTTCCGGACGCATGGAGCCCTCGTTGTCGGCATGGGTGTCGAGCATGAGCACTAAATGGTCCGGGCGCTCCCCCGCCGTGAGTTCATAGCCCACGAGCTGTCTCTTATACACATCTCCGAGCCCACGAGACTAGCGCTCATCTCGT
>USHR01000030.1 GCA_900554495.1 uncultured Collinsella sp. | reverse complement strand
AGAGACAGCCCCAGCCCTTTGCGCCATTCCGCGCAACCGAGCGCGATTCTCAGGCACTTCAGGCAAGGAACACGATGAACGACCGACCTCTCGTCATAGGCAAAGGAACGAAGCAACGCCGCGACAAATACACGTGGCGCTACCGTCACAGCCTCGGCAAGGATCTGGTCACGGGCAAATACCGCTATTCGCCGTGGCAGACCATACATACCACCAAAAGCCGAGAGGTCGACGCCGCACTCGAAGCCTACAAGGCAGAACTCAACAGCGGCACCTACGTCCAAAAATCGAGGGACACCGTCGGCTCGTACGCAAAAAAAGTTCCACGACAACCGCGAAGGAACCATCACGCCGCTCGCCTACTCGACATCCTACTCAATCGAGAACCGGACGCGCACATCACATGCGTGATGCTCATGCTCGACACCGACATGAGAAGGGCAGAAGCCCTCGGGATGACGTGGTCCGATGTCTCCGTCGAGAACAGAAGCATCCTCATTGAGCAGCAGTTCGCGGCCGATCGAAGCGTTCGCTCGCCCAAAAGCAAGAAAAGCGTGCGGAGGATCTCGATAAGCGAGACGCTGACGTCGTATCTCGAATTCTGGAAAAAGGAGCAGGCTCGCGAAATGGAAGCCTTCGGCCTGGAACAAGTCAAAGGCACTCCGCTCGTCCACTCATTCGAACGAACGAAAGACAGGCATCCCCAAGTCAACTTCATGGACCTGAATGGGTTTTCGCGCTGGTTCAGAAACTTCAGCGTCGAGAACGGGTTCGGCAAGTTCGAAGGCGTTCGAACATACCATTATGTGAAGGAAACTGTCGACGGGGAAACGATTTCGAAGCGTTATGAGCATAAAGAGTGGCTCGAATTGAGGGATTACCTCAGGAAGCATCCCAAGGTTCGCGAGGCGAGGCATATCAGCACATATGAGAGCGAGCACCTTCCTTACGGATATTCGGGCCTATCGAGCCACACCGCTACTGCCGCTACTGCCCGCTACTGCCCGCCAGCTTCCGAACCAGCGGGCGGTAGCAGCACCCCGAACATCTCGCCGACAGCGCAGAGAGTCGTCGACCTGGCGGCCAAGGCCGACATCGAGGACGTGATGCTGTGCGACCTGCCCGGCGTCCTGTCCTTCCTAGGGCTGCCACCTGAGACGGAGATGCCGCCGGGCAACAAGGGGAAGACGAAGCTCAAGAAGCTCTACAGGAAGGTGGCGCCGAACAAGGCATACCACTCCGGCGAGCGCGCCAAGGATTTGATCTCGCACCTCGACATGGCAGAGATCAGGGCATCGGCGCCCGTCCCGCTCGGAGAGATAGACAGAGCGGTCGTAAGCGGCTGATGTAACTTCTGACACCCTAGAACTTACATCGAGCCCCGATTCGAGCTCGGGGCTCTTTTCGTCTAGATTGGGGACGCATGGCCGGACGAAAACAATTTGCGTCTGGTAATAAGCGTACGAAAGCGCAATTTACGTCTTAATTCCGTACGCAAATCAAGACGAAAATCGTTTACGTCTGCTTTAAATCCGTACGAAAACGGTTTTCGTCTTGCAGGGCAGTTGCCGTTTCTACAGTTCAACTTCCAGTTCGGCTTTGTGCTCGTAGAGGTAGTCGCGCATGTAGGGGATGGCAAATGAGACCTTGCCGTACGAGGGAGCCTCGATAATCGATTCTCTTAACAGGCGGCTGCGGACGGAACTCACCTGTTGAGGCGTTTTGTTTAGGGCATCGGCAACCATGCTGGTCGAGCTCGTCTGCCCCAAAGATGCCATGCTCAGCAGATAAGCGATGCACGTGGGCGGAATGCGCTGTAGCGCGGGCTCAATCACCATGGCACAGAAGCGTTCGCGTGCCGTTGCAATGCCGCGCTCGGCTTCTTCTTCTCCAATAATCGGTGTATGTGCGCGTCTTGCCAACTGCCATGCGTAGTATCCAACGAGTTGGATCATGAAAGGATAACCTTGCGTTGCCTCGGCAAGTTGGCCGGCAATACCTGGCTGCAACTCCATGCCAGACGCTTCAATGGTTTCCTCGAGGGAGTACGACACTTCGGTTACTGCCACAGCCTTCAGGTCAAAGGGGAGGGCACGGCGCAAAAACGTAAGTGTCTTTCCGTTGATGATGCTTTCAATCTTCGAAGGAAGCCCCGCAAAAACAAAGGCGATATCAAGGTCTTCGCCGATAACCTGCTGAATCGCAATGGAGAGCGTTCGGACCTCATCGAGCTCTGCGTCTTGAACCTCGTCGAGAGTGATGAGCAGGCCATTTCCATTCTTGGATATTGTCTGTCTCATGGCGTCGCGTAGCGATGGGCCGATTCGCTCAATATCTATGCTGCCGATGGATATGCCAGCTACGGTGGGCTCAAATCTGGCGTGTTTGGCCTGGAATTTGGGCTGCAGCTGTTCGAGAATGCGCTGGCAAAGTCCCTCGGTTGCGACCTCTTTTATGACCGTCCAGCCACGGCTTTGCGCCAAACGTGAGCACTCGTCAAGGAGGACCGTCTTGCCCGTTCCACGGACGCCGGCTATGCGCATTAGGCGCCCAGGGGCACCAGGCCCGTTGGTGAGGCCCTCATTGAATTCTTCGAGCACATCTTCGCGGCCGATAATCGTGGGAGGTGTTTTACCTGCTGTGGGCTTAAAAGGGTTTGTTTGCATGTGAGCCACCTTTGCTCAAGATATAGCAAGATATAACAAAGTATAGCAAGATATAGCAAAGTATAGTGAGATATAGCAAAGTAAGCGCTACTCGCGGGTTCTTACGGTGGTGCTATTTTCCGAATGCCGCGCGGATAAAGCGCTGGGCGAACAGCTTGTTGGCGACGTTGATGACATGGCCCAGGAACAGTGCCGAGATGGCGGTCGTGACGCCAAAGCCGCCCAGGTTGTACATAAAGATCAGCGACAACGCGAGCGAGGCGGCGACATGTGAGCAGTCAAACACGACTTTTACGTCACCAAAGCGGCGTTTAAGCTTTTCGGCAATGACTTGCACCAAGCCGTCGGGCGCGTTGGGGACAACGCCCATGTTGACGACGAGACTTACGCCAAATGCGGTGACAGCGAGGGAGAGCAGCATGGTCGCAATCTGTGTGGGGAGTGCCGTGGGATGCAGTGGGTTGACCGCCATGAAGAGGTCGGTCAAGCCGCCAATCAGCGTTGAGAAGAACAACTCGAGCAGGATGCGCGGCTGGAACTCGCTTCGCAAGATGGCTAATTGCGCCACGATGTAGGCGACGTAGGTTGCGGTGATCCAAAAGCCGAGCGTCTTGCCAGTGAGCATGGATAGGGTTGTGGCAAAGCACGTGAGCGCGGCGACGCCCAGGCCGGATGCCGTCTGGAGACTCATACCGAGTGCCAGTACTGCAACGCCCACAAGATACATCAGCATTCTGATGACGGTATGGCACCAGTCGATGTTCTCGCCATGCATGATGATGAGCGGTCGCATGTTGCTACCCGTCCTTTCGGTTGTGTGAAAAAGCTGACCCGGGCCGGCAAAAGAGGGTTATCGGAGGCACTGCTGCAAAAGCAGAAAAGCCGGCCCCACGGTCAGTCGTCTAGGAAGTGTCTCGCTGTGCCGGAATGGGACTAAAGGTCCAACGAGACGGGAAGAAAGCAAATGGCATTGCGTGGGCGATAAGATGCCAAGATGGTAGGGTGTGTCTTAGCATCCTATTGCCCACGCTCAACGAAATCGGTTTCGTTTGAGCCTAAGTATACGCACGGGATTTTATTTGCGAAGAGAAAAACAATAAAAAGGTGAACGTTCACCTAATCGCAACAACTCGTTGGCTGTAGTTGCGGTGGAATAGTTCCTGTTTTTGCTGCTGAAGGCTTTGAACAGGAACTATTCCACCGCAACTTATGAGGGGGCGGGGGATGCGATAGTATTGCATGGTGGTATTCGATTAACCGAGGCTTCATCCGAGGGCTTTATGGAACAACACCAGCATTATCAGAGCCTGCAAGACCAGGCGTACAACGCATTGCGGTCCAAGATCATCTATGCCGAGCTCAAGCCCGGCACGCGCCTTTCGGCGATTGGTCTGGAAAAGGAGACGGGAATCGGGCGCACGCCCATTCGCGAATCCTTTGTGCGCCTGCGTGAGCAGGAGCTGGTGGAAACGCGTCCCAAAAGCGGCACCTATGTCTCAAAAATCAGCATGGAGCGCGCCGAGAACGCCTGTTTCTTGCGCGAGAAGCTCGAGAGAAGCGTGCTTATTAAATGCTGTTCGGCTGCTACGCCCGAGCAAAAGCAGCGGCTCGAGCAGATTCTTGCCGAGTCCGAGTCGCTCGACCATAGCGAAACGCGTCGCTTTTTCGATCTGGACAACCTGTTCCATGAGACGTGTTTTGAGATTGCCGGCCGTCACATGTTGTGGGATTGGATGAAGAGCGTCAACACACATTTTGAGCGATACAACTGGTTGCGTATGGTGTCGCAGGACCTGGATTGGGAGCCGATTCGTCGGCAGCATCGCCGGATTCTCGAGGCAATTAAGAGGGGCGATACCGATGCGGCGAGCTATCTGGCAGAGACGCACTTGCACCTGATGCCCGAGGAGCAGGGCCCGGTTATCGCCTTGCATCCCGACTATTTTGAGCTGTCCAAAGACTCGGCCATCTAATCAATCCCCATATAAGTTGCGGTGAAATAGGGACTGTTTTGCGGCCTAGGTGGCGCAAACAGTCCCTATTTCACCGCAACTGCGTTGGGGTGTGACCGGGGCACAAAGATGCGGTGCCGCTTGGAGGAAAAGACCGGAAGCAAGGGTCCATTCCTCCAGACGGCGCCGCAGCTGTTTTGGTGGCTCGGCTTTTGTCGAGGTGGCTTAGTTGAGCGCGACGGCCAGCCGAGTAGGCAAAGCGGCTTGGAGGCGTGTCGCTTCCGTCACGTTCTATCAGCATACAAGACGGTTTTGGTTCTTGTTCGTGACGGAAACGGCGCGCTTCCGAGCCGCTTTAAAAGAAAGGGGGCGAGGTCTAGGGCACGCCCCCCTTCACGATAGAGAGCTAAACCTAGCCGCGGACCTTCTTGACGACGTCCATGGCCTCGTGGGCGATCTGCTCGACCTTGGAGAAGTCGCCGTCGGCAAACAGGGCCGGCTTGACCATCCAAGTGCCACCGCAGGCGATGATGGCGGAGGAGCTCAGGTACTCCTCGACGTTGGCGGTGCTCACGCCGCCGGTAGGCATAAAGCGGTGACCGACAAACGGAGCGGCGAGGGCCTTGATGGTGTTCAGGCCGCCATACTGGGACGCGGGGAAGAACTTGGTGACCTTGAGGCCCAGGTTCTCGGCTGCGGTGACCTCGGAGGGGGTCACGGTGCCGGGAAGGACGGGCAGGTCGATGTCGATGCAGTGCTTCACGACGTCCTCGTTGTAACCCGGGGAGACGATGAACTTGGCACCGACTGCGCGGGCCTGCTCAACCTGCTCGACGGTCAGGACAGTGCCGGCGCCAACGCACATCTCGGGCTCGGCCTCGGCCATAGCGGCGATGCACTCGGCGGCGCAGGCGGTGCGGAAGGTGACCTCGGCGGACTTCATGCCAGCTGCCATAAGGGCGTGGGCGAGCGGAGTGGCGTCCTCGACCTTGTCGAGCACAACGACCGGCACGATGCCCAGGGACTCAAGCGTGGTGTAGAACTGATCGAACATGATGTTCCTTTCGATGTGTGGCGCGCATGGGCGCGTGATTGCCAAATGTGCTGGTCAGGAGCCGATTTTGGATTGGTTATCGGAGGCACTGCTTGGGGTTCAAGCAATTCCAAAACCAGCTGCTCGACCAGTCATGTAGGGAATGCCAGGCAAAACCGGAATGGGACTGGTGGTTTTGCCCGGCCGGAGGAATCGGGGAGCGGGCCGCAGGGGTATGGGATTGGAAAGCTGCGGCCCGCGGAATGGAGACGGATTAGCGCGCGACGCGGGTGCCACCGTCGGCGGCGGATGCCACGGCTGCGATCTCGTCTGCGGTCACCAAGTTGGAATCGCCCTTGATGGTGAGCTTGAGGATCGACGCTGCAATCGCATAGTTGACGGCGTCCTGCGGGTCAAAGTCGTTGGTGAGGGCATGGACGAGGCCGGCGTTGAAAGCGTCGCCGGCGGCAACGCCCTCGAGCACGTGCACGTCGTGAGCAGGGGAGAGCCAGTGCTCGCCGCTCTCGGCGTCAAAGAGCATGCCCATCCAGATGGAGCGCTCGACGCAGGAGATGTTGCGGACGACCGAGGCGACCTTTTTGCAGCCGTACTCGGCGCAGATCTGACGGGCCATCTCGACGTAGGTGTCGCGCTCCTCGATGCCATGGGCAAGGGAACCAGAGACGCAGGTCATGCCGAGGCCGGCGGGCGCATCCTCGTCGTTGGCGATGCAGATGTCGACGAGCGGCAGGAGTTCCTTCATGGTGGCCTGCGACTTCTCGGGCGACCACATCTTGCCGCGATAGTTCACGTCGCACACGGTGGTGATGCCCTTGGCGCGGCAGGCGGTGAGGGCATCCTTGCAGGCGGCAGCCATCTCATCGGAGACGGCGGGGGTCACGCCGGAGAAATAGAAGACATCGATGCCCTTGAGGATCTCGTCCCAGTTAAAGACGTCGCGCTTGGCCATGTTGATGGCAGAGTACTTGCGGTCGTAGACGCAACCGTTACCGCGCTGCGAGGCGCCGACCTCAAACACATAGGAGCCAAGACGGTCGCCCTGACGCACGACGCGCGTTGTGTCGACGCCGTAGGCCTTCAGCGAACGCAGCGCGCACTCGCCTAGGCGGTTGGCCGGGACAACGGATACGTAAGCGGCCTTGTCGCCCTGGTAGGCCAGGGAAAGCGCAGTGTTGGCCTCGGCGCCGCCGTAGCGGACGTCAAACTCGGTTGCCTGCTCAATACGCAGGTGGTCTTTGGGCGAGAGTCTCATCATGATCTCGCCGAAGGTAAGAACCGTTTTACCCATGGTCGCGCAGCTCCTTCTTGCTCGTGCGTACACCTTTGATATGGCGTTGGCGCGGAGGTGCCAAGACGGTAGGGTACATCTTTGCACCTCCGCGCCAACGCTTGCCGAAATCGGTTTACGAAATCGGTTTCGTTTCGAGTTGTAGTATACTCACCTACAGCGTTTTGCAAGCGAGATTTTTAAAAAAATGCCTAAAATGGCTCAGACTGCTGACAATTGGGAAACGGGGTGCGCCATGGCGCAGATGAGAATCAAGGACATTGCCGCCGAGGCGGGTGTGAGCCCGGCCACGGTCTCGCGCTATCTCAACAACCGTCCCGGGCAAATGACCGAGGAAACCCGTGCTCGCATCGCGGCGGTTATCGAGCGCACCGGCTATCGCCCACGTGCTGCCGCGCGCAATCTGCGCAGCTCACGCACCAACCTCATCGGCGTGATTCTGGCCGACATCGCCAACCCGTTCTCGAGCGCCATGCTCGAAGGACTTTCCTCCAGTGCCGCCGCGCGCGGCTGCTCGCTTATGACTGCCATTAGCGGCAACGACCCCGCAAAGGAGGCCGAGTCGCTCGCCAGACTTATCGATGCTGGTGTGGACGGCCTGGTCGTCAACACCTGCGGCGGTAACGACGAGGCGATCGCCGCGGCAGCGGGACGCCTGCCCGTCGTGCTGCTCGACCGCGATGTTGTCGACGGCGGTGCTGACCTGGTGACATCTAACAACCGCGAGCTGGTCGCCGGCTTGGTAGACGCCTTGGCCGCCGCTGGCAGCGAGCGCCTGTGCCTGCTCACCGAGGCAAGCGACGACAGCCCCGTGCGTCGCGAGCGTGCCGAGGCCTTTGCCGACGAGCTTTCGCGACGCGACCTTGCGGGCGAGGTCGTCACCTTGGCCGACGGTGGCGCCACGGGCGTTGGCCGTTTGGACAAGACCATCCGCGACTACGCGGGCAAAAGGCTCGGCCTTATCGCCGTCAACGGCCTGGTTTTCCTGCGTCTGACCGAGGCGCTGGCGCAGCTTGGTCCCTCGCTGCCGGTGGGGCTCAAGATCGCGACGTTTGACGACTACCCCTGGAACCATGTGCTCTTTGGCGGCGTCACCACGGCCGCGCAGGACACTCTCACCATTGCCGAGCGCGTAGTCGAGCGCCTTTCCGAGCGCATCGACGTCGTTACCACCACCGTGGGCGAGGCCGCAAAGCTGGCGCCCAAACGCATCGAGATCCCCGGCCACATCGAACACCGCGCATCGACCTCGCGCTAGCCTGTGTGATAATATATAGACAATATCATACAGGAGGTATCCATGGCTGCGTCTGTGCTGAGTGTGCGAGTGGACTCGTCAATTAAAGACTCATTTGCCGAGCTGTGCGAAGAGCTTGGCATGACTTCGTCTGTTGCGGTCAATATGTTTATGAGGCAGATGCTGCGCGAGCGCTCTCTGCCGTTTGTTCCTTCACTTGGTAAAAGCTCTGCGAGCGAAAGCGCCGCGACGGGCATTTTGGATACTGCCCAGATTGAGTCCGCCGTCCGCGAGGCAGCCAGCTCGATTCCCGCCATCAAAACCGTGATTCTTTTTGGTTCGTATGCCCGGGGCGAGGCACATGTCGATAGCGATATTGACTTGCGTCTCGAAGTCGATCGCGAGCAGGGCTTTGGTCTTTTCGCGTTGTCGGCGTTTGGCGAGGCGGTTCGCAAAGAAACCGGGAAGCAGGTTGACCTTGTCTCGAGTGACTATCTTGATGACGATCTTGCCGCGGTAATCGAGCGCGAAGGAGTGATCCTTTATGATCGCGCGTAAGTCAGACAGCCTTCGCGCCCAAGAGGTTTTGGATGCCATTTCTGAAACGAACGAGCGCATCAAGGTTTTTGATATCACCGAGGACCAGTTTCTGCATGCGAATGACGTGCGGACGAGGGCGTTGGCGGACTCCCTTTTGATGTGTGCGCTTAGGGTAACGGAAGAAGCGGGCAAATTGTCGGAACGCTCGCAGCGGCTTCATCCCGAAATCGAATGGCGTGGAATTATCGGCATGAGAAATTATCTTGCGCATGATTACGGCAATGTCGACCGCTCGGTTGTTTGGGATGCAGTGACGATGGAGTTCCCTACGCTGGAACGAGCCTGTAGACAAATTGTCTCCGAATCTGAACGCTAGCCGCTCGTTCGTAACGGCCAGTTCGCACACGTTTTTTGAGCGCTTGATACGCTTTAACCCTGCGGAAACATTTTTCTGCGATAGTATCTGCGATATAGACCAGTCGAAACCCGCCCGAAAGAAAGGGGAGCGACATGAACCAGCAGAACATCGATTACGTACTCCGCTCCGTAGAGCAGCGTGACATCCGCTTTGTGCGTCTGTGGTTTGTCGACATTCTCGGCCGCCTCAAGAACTTTGCCATTAGCCCCGAGGACCTCGAGGTCGCTTTTGAGGAGGGTATTGGCTTTGACGGCTCCGCCATCGAGGGCTTTGCCACGCCCGAGGAAGCCGACATGCTCGCATTCCCCGATGCTTCGACCTTCCAGATTCTGCCGTGGCGCCCGAGCCACAACGGCGTCGCTCGCGTGTTCTGCGACGTGTGCACTCCCGATCGCAAGCCGTTTGCCGGCGACCCGCGCGATGCCCTGCGCCGCATGTTCCGCAAGGCCGAGAAGGCTGGCTACCTGCTCAACGTGGGTGCCGAGCTGGAGTATTACTACTTCCCCGACGAGCACACGCCCGAGCCGCTCGACAACGTGGGCTACTTCGATCTTTCGGTGAGCGATGCCGCCCGCGACCTGCGCCGCAACACGGTCCTCACGCTCGAGAAGATGTCCGTGCCCGTGGAGTACACCTTCCACGCCGCCGGCCGCTCGCAGCACGGCATGAGCCTGCGCCACGCCGAGGCCCTGAGCATGTCCGACGCCATCACCACGGCCAAACTCATCATTAAACAGCAGGCCTACGAGAGCGGTTGCCACGCCTCCTTTATGCCCAAACCGTTGGCAGGCGAGGACGGCAGTGCTATGTTCCTGTGCCAGTCGCTATTCGACCACGACGGCAACAACGTCTTTTGGGGCGAGGACGACGAGAAGTACCATCTTTCCGACATCGCCAAACACTACATGGCCGGCATTCTGGCGCACGCGCGCGAGATCAGCGCCATCACTAACCCCACGGTCAACTCGTACAAGCGCATCACCACGGGCGGCGACTCCGTGCCGCAGTACGCCACGTGGGGCCTGCGCAACCGCGCGAGTATGGTCCGCATTCCGGTCTACAAGCCCGGCAAGCAGCTGTCCACGCGCATCGAGCTTCGTAGCCCCGACCCCATGGCCAACCCGTACCTGGTCAACGCCGTCACGCTGGCGGCCGGTCTCGACGGCATCGAGCGCAAGCTGGAACTCCCGCCCGAGGCCACGGCCGAGACGCTCAAGCTCACCGACCGCCAGATGCTCGAGGCCGGCTACACGCCGCTGCCGCGTTCGCTCAAAGAGGCGCTCGACGTGTTTGAGGACTCGCAGTTTATGAAGGATGCCCTCGGCGAGCACATCCACAGTTTCTTCCTCAAAAAGAAGCGCGACGAGTGGCATAAGTTTGAGTCTACGATCACCGAGTGGGAGATCAAGCACTACCTGGCGAACTCCTAATCGCGCTGGCTTGTTCCAGTACGATTGAGCTCATTTCTTTGGAGGCCGATATGTCCGAAAAGAGTGCCCTGTTCATGGCGCGCACGACGCGCTTCCACGAGTTTGCCCGCAGCTTGACGACCACCCTGGGTGTCGAGGTGAGCCTGGCAACCCCCGATTCGCCGACTGCGGCGCACGACTTTGACCTGCTGATTCTCGATTCCGACGGCATCCGCAGCGACCGTATCGATCAGATTGCCAAGTGGCTTGACGATCGTGGCGGCGTCCCCATGTTGGTGATCGTCGACGACGAGGCGCTCGGTACCTTGCGCCTGCCCAATCACGCGCATGCCGACTTTGTATGCCCCACGGCGACACCCAACGAGCTCAAGGCTCGTGCGCAGCGCCTGATGGGCGAGGAGGAGACCGTCACCGCCGACGATGTGCTCAACATCGATAACCTCGAGATTAACCTGGCTACCTACCAGGTGACGCTCGATGATGAGCCCATCGACCTGACGCTGATGGAGTACTCGCTGCTGAGCTTTTTGGCGACGCACCCCAACCGCGCCTACAGCCGCGAGGTGCTGCTGCACCGCGTGTGGGGCTTTGAGTACTGCGGTGGCACGCGCACCGTCGATGTGCACATTCGACGCATCCGCTCCAAGGTAGGCCCGCAGATCGCGGCACACATCACCACCGTCCGCGGCGTGGGCTATCTGTTTAAGGACTAGATTTCCACCACAAAGGGGACAGGCACCTTTGTGGTGGTTTTGCCGTAGGCCGGGTCCTTTCGGGTCTGCAGCAGAACTTAAGCCTTCCTAAAAGATTGCGTTCTCATACACGTTCGCCCGCATATTGGGGTACAACTCAACGTGAACAATGATGGCCCGCCACATGTTTGGCGGGCCTTTGGTTATTTGACGAAAGGATCGCAGCTATGAGCGAGTACGATTCCCAGCGTCCCCAGGATGCGGGCAACGCCGGCGAGACCCAGCAGCAGCCGCGCGTGCAGGTGGAGTCGACGCCTGCCGACAGCAACATTCCCTACGTGCAGGCCTACGACACGCAGACCGGCAAGCCGCTGGGTGGCCAGCAGGTCGTGAACAAGCACACGGTGGTCAAGACCAAGACCAAAAAGCTGCCGATCTTTATTACGGCACTCGCCGGCTGTGCCTGCGGAGCCCTGCTGGTCATCGCGCTCATTATGAGCGGCACGCTCGATATCGGCGGCGGCAAGAATGCCGTGACGGCGGGTGCTTCGGGCTCGTCGACGCAAAAGATTACGATTGATTCCGAGGACACCACGCTGGCCGAGGCCGTTTCTGCCAAGGCCCTGCCCTCCGTGGTTTCCATTACCGCCACTTCGAGCGGCAGCCAGAATGGCTCGCTTTCGCAGTCTGCCGACGAGTCGGATAGCTCGGGCAGCGTCGGTTCGGGCGTGGTGCTCGATACCGAGGGCCACATCCTCACCAACAACCACGTGGTCGATGGCTATGACCAGTACGTGGTGACCATGGACGACGGCACCACCTACGAGGCCGAGTTCGTGGGCAACGACGCCTCGAGCGACCTGGCCGTCATCAAGCTCAAGGACGCCGACGCCTCCAAGCTTACGCCGATCGAAATTGGCGACTCCTCCAAGCTCAACGTTGGCGAGTGGGTTATGGCGATCGGCTCGCCGTTCGGCAACGAGCAGTCTGTCTCCACGGGTATCGTGTCGGCGCTCTATCGTTCCACGGCCATGAGCTCTACCAGCGGTAACACCATCTATGCCAACATGATTCAGACCGATGCCGCCATCAACCCGGGCAACTCCGGCGGCGCGCTCGTCAACGACAACGGTGAGCTGGTGGGCATCAACTCGCTCATCGAGAGCTACTCGGGTTCCAGCTCGGGCGTGGGCTTTGCTATTCCCGTTAACTACGCCAAGAACATTGCCGACCAGATCATCGGCGGCAAGACGCCGGTGCATCCGTACATGGGCGCTACGCTTTCGAGCGTCAACGCGCTCAACGCCCGCACCAACAAGCTGAGCACCGATAGCGGCGCGTACGTGGCGAGCGTCGTTGAGGACGGACCCGCCGCCAAGGCCGGCATCCAGGAGGGCGATGTCATTACCAAGCTGGGCGATGACGAGATTACGAGCGCCGATGGCCTGATCATCGCGCTGCGCAGCCACGAGGTGGGCGAGAAGGTCGAGATTACGCTCATGCGCGGCAAGGACGAGAAGAAGGTCACCGTCGAGCTTGGCTCCGACGAGGAGCTGCAGAACCAGCAGCAGGACGACAGCGCGACTGACACCGGCAACGGCGGTATTACCGACGAGCAGCTGCGCCAGTATCTGGAGGAGCTGCTGGGCCAGCAGGGCCAGGGCTACGGTCAGGGTTTCTAACGAGCCGTATCGCACATACCGATGCCAGAGGGGCTGTCCCATCAACGCGGGACAGTCCCTCTTTTCTTATTGATCCGTTGGGGACGGAGGAAAACGGATCACTTGGGGCTGATAAGAGGCCTGGTTCGTAATGGTCTGGACAGTTGGTTCAGATACGTATAAATCTGGGGCAGCTTGGGATGCGTTTTGAGCGATTTTTGATTGGGATGGGGCTCGAATGGGTGTTTGGAAGGGAGAGTGGGACGTTTACATGGTCTCGAGGAACCCAAATTAGTTGAAACAGGGGTGTTTGTGCTTGATTCGGCTCTAGGATTTATACGTATCTGAACTAACTGTCCACTCCAGTCTGGCGGCTGCCGATTCGGTGCGGTTCGAAAGGGTTATTCGGCCCCATCGTGACCGGTGGTACTCTTGTATCCGTTTGAAATCGAGCGAAGGAGTGTCGCTATGGAGCAATCGAGCCTGTTTGGTGACGGCGTGGACATCGATACCGAAACGCCCGCGAGCACGGATACCGCTGCACCGACCGACGCCCATGCCCAGGCGGCAGCGCGCGCGGCCGAGCTGCGCCACGAGCTCGACTACCACGCCTATCGCTACTACATGCTCGATGCGCCCGAGATCACGGACGCCGCCTTTGACAAAATGCTCGTTGAGCTGCAGGAAATCGAGGCGACCTACCCCGACCTGGTGACGCCCGACAGCTATACCCAGCGCGTGGGCGGCTACGTGAGCGAGCAGTTTACGCCGGTCACGCACATGGCACGCATGTATTCCATGGACGATGCTATGGATCTGGACGAACTCGACGCGTGGCTCCAGCGCACTGAGGATGCCCTCGGTGCCGGCAGCGTCACTTATACCTGCGAGCTTAAGATCGACGGCCTGGGCGTGGCGCTTACCTACCAAAACGGCACCTTCGTGCGCGCGGCCACGCGCGGCGACGGCACCACGGGCGAGGACGTGTCGCTCAACGTTCGCACCATCAAGGACGTGCCCATGCACCTGTCCGAGCCGGCGCTCGCCCACATGGGCGCCGACCGCGAGCGCACCATCGAAGTACGTGGCGAGGTCTATATGCCCAAGGGCAGCTTTGTGCGCCTGAACGACGAGGCCGATGCCGAGGGACGCGACCCCTTCGCCAACCCGCGCAACGCCGCCGCCGGCAGCTTGCGCCAAAAGGATCCCAAGGTTACGGCGCGCCGCGATCTTGCCACCTTTATCTACGCCATCGCCGATACCGACCCGCTGCACGTCCACAGCCAGCGCGAGTTCCTCGATTGGCTGCGTAGCGCCGGCTTTAGCGTCAACCCTAACGTGGCTCGTTGTGCCACGCCGGCCGAGGTCCACGAGTTCTGCGCCCAGGCCCTCGAGCATCGCGGTGACCT